>JANNXL010000162.1:0-4294 GCA_031409575.1 Hyphomicrobium sp. | reverse complement strand
CAGCGGTTGCAGATCGCGTAAAATTTGCAAACCGCAGATTGGCCGCGACTGCATCGTGGCATTGGGATTGTTGCGGTCATGGAGCGGGTTCCCCTGGGCATTTAAGGGCTGTTTCAGCCATATAATCTGCCCGCACATGCGATTTCCGCATGGGGCCAGCTCAATGGCGCCTTCTCCTGCGCTGTCGTACCAGATGCCCGCCACGTTGCCTGGCGTCTGCGCCAGAGCGGCCGTCGTAGAAGTGGCAGAAAAACCTGCTAACATGATGACAGCTAACAACTTTACTTCCTGGATCCATCCAGTCGGGGGGCGTGTTCGGTGGGCCATGGCCGGTCTCTCAATGTCCCTGATGTCGCAGTCGAGGCGTAGGCTGGGAAAGAGGCAAAAACAGGGTGTTAGCCCGTCTTTAACGTGTCGCGTTGTGCTCAAAATGGACTGAGTCTGATGAATACTTTCTTATTCGTGCCATAAAATCTGAATACTTTTCATTAAGTATCTCAAAACTAATCTGAATGTAGAAAGATAACTGCCAGGCTTCAGTGATTCGGATTGGCTCTAGGAATGAGCTAGTATCCCAATTCGGCCCGATCTGGTTTGACGTATGTCGGGGTTTGTTACCCGCATGGGCTGAAGCAAAAATGGGGTTGGGAATAGCCAATCCCGGTGTGTGCGTTCTCTTATTCGTTTTGTAATTTGCGTTCCGGTCAGCGTGTTTCGCGCGGAGCAGGCGTGTCGAGAGCCCTTGCAGCTGCCAGGGGGCTTCGCAGTGCCGCATCGGGCAGACATGTAAGCCGGGATAGAAGCCATACAAAGCTCAGCCGTGAAAATGGCTCGTTCTTAATAGCTGGTGTTTGCAGTTGTGCCGTCACCGTGTCCGGAAGTTGTCCATGATCCTGACTTTAGCATTCCGCAATTTGTTCCACGACCGGATCCGGTTGGCGGTCACGCTTGTCGGCATTTTGTTTTCGATCGTTCTCGTGGCTGTGCAGCTTGGGCTGTACCTCGGCTCAAGCCGCATGATCACCGGCATGATAGAGCAATCGAAAAGTGACCTCTGGATCACGGCATTCGGGGCCAAGTCGTTCGAAGAGGGCGGCATATTGCTGACGCCGCGCGAACGCCATCAGGCACTTGCTACTCCTGGCGTGAAAGCGGTCATCCCGCTCGTTGTCGCCTTCGCCGAATGGCGCAAACCGGGCGGCGGCTCGACGCGCGTTGTTGTGGTCGGCACCGATGCTGAAGATGGCGCTCTTGAGCCCTACAATCTGGTGAGCGGCACTTGGGAAGACATCAAGGCCCCGGAAGCGATCTCGGCCGATGACACCTACTTCAAGCAGCTCGATATCGCAGGCCTCGGCTCGACGGCACAAATCGCAACAGGCCGCGTGAAAGTACGCGCGCTCACGCATGGCATCCGCTCGTTCACACAATCACCTTATGTCTTCACGCCGATTTCGCGTGCGCGCAGCCTGCTGGCAATTGACGGCGAACGCGCCACATTCCTCCTTGTGCAGCTCGAGCCCGGTGCCGATGCTGAAATCGTGCGCCAGGAACTGCGGGCGCGGCTCGACGGTTCAGAAGTTCTGACCAAGACGGAATTCCGCGATCGCAGTCTCAATCAGTGGCTGTTCAATACCGGCGCTGGCGTGGCTCTCATCGGCGGCGCACTCCTCGGTATTCTCGTCGGCACTGTGATCGTGGCGCAGACGCTGTATTCGAGCACCAAGGACCACATCAATGAGTTTGCCACCCTGCGCGCACTCGGGTCGTCATCGGGTTACATCCATAAAGTTATTTTGGCACAGGCTGGGTTGAGCGCAGTGATCGGCTACGTCTTGGGTATGCTGCTGTCTCTGCTCGTACTTTATCTCAGCCGGTCATCACCGCTGCCCCTTGTCATGACGCCGGCCCTTGCAACTGGGCTTTTTGCCCTCACATTAGGCATGTGCGCGATCTCGGCGGTGTCCGCGATCATCAAGGTGACGAAAATCGATCCAGCCACGGTGTTCAGCAGATGAGCAACGAACCAGTTCTTACTGTTGAGCCAGTTCTCGTTCCAGAGCCAGTTCTCGTTGCAGAGAACGTCGTCAAGGAACTCGGCAAGGGTGCCGCCGCAGTGATGGCGCTGAAGGGCGTCAGCTTGAAGCTGATCCCGGGCGAACTCACGCTGTTGATGGGCCCCTCCGGCAGCGGCAAAACCACGCTGCTCTCGATCCTAGGCTGCATTCTGACGCCAACGTCCGGCACCATCACCATCGCGGGCCAGTCATCGGCAGGCCTTTCGGCGGAGGCCCTTGCTAAACTTCGCCGCCGCCATATTGGGTTCATTTTCCAGTCCTACAACCTGTTCCCGACCTTGAATGCCCTGGAAAACGTGCGGATCGCGCTCGATGTTCTGGGGCAGAAGGGTTACGCGGCCGCCAGCCGGGCAGAGGAAGTTCTGCGCGAAGTAGGTCTCGGTAACCGGTTGCAGAACTACCCCGGCACGCTTTCGGGCGGAGAGCAGCAGCGCGTTGCAGTCGCCCGCGCCATTGCCGCGTCTCCGTCGGTGGTGCTGGCCGACGAACCGACCGCCGCACTCGACAGCGTCAACGGCCATGCCGTGATGGCGCTTCTGGCCAAAATTGCGCGTGAACAAAAGCGCTGCGTTCTGGCCGTGACCCACGACCCCCGCACGCTAAGTTATGCCGACCGCGTTGTCCGCATTGAAGATGGGCGCATTGTTGGCGAGGAACGCCGGCCCGATGGCCTCGACGCCCCTGAAATTACCGATTTGACGAAGAAAAGGCGAAAGAAGAATGTTTAAGATGGACCCCACCGTATCGACATTGTCGATCACCGGAGCCTTGGCGTTGGCACTCAGCCTGATACTGAACATGGCCGCACCGAGTGTGGCGCAACAAGTCTCGTCGCTCTCCGGCTCCAGCGCGCACGCGGCTGATTCTTTGGCGGTAAAGCCCAATTGGGCCGCCTCAGCCACCGGACGCATCGAGCCGAAAGACGGCGAGATCCGCATCAATGCGCAAGCGCCGGGCAAAATTGCCGAAGTGGCAGCCAAGCTGAATGACGCCGTCACTGCCGGCGACCTTCTGGTGCGGCTCGATGACGAAGACTTGTTTGCCAAATACACCGCCGCCGAAGCAGAAATTCTGGTGCGTGAGCGCGAACGCGAGGAGGAGCCGGCAAAAGGTCCAGCTCTCGACAAGCGCAAGGCAGAGGATGCCGTTGCCGCCGCGGAGCGCAGCCTGTTCAAAGCGCGCCAGTCTTTTGACAACGCGCGGCGTTCGGCTCGTGCGGGCAAGGCTACGGACGGCGAGTCGAAGGCCGCAGCCGACCGCGTGTCGGCTGCCAAGGACAAGCTGGCAACCGATCGCGACGCGCTGGCTCGTATCGCTGAAAAGTCCGATATGCCGCTTCCGACGCGGCTTGAATCCGGCCTGACGATTGCCAGGGCCGAGCTGACGCAGATTGAGCAAGCCATTGAGCGCACGCGCGTGCGCGCGCCGTCAGACGGTGTTGTGCTGAACGTCTGGGCTAAGGTTGGCGAGAACGCCACGATGATGCCCGACACCTCGCTGATTCTGTTTGGTGACATCTCTAGCCTGCGCGTGCGCGCCGAAGTGGAAGAACGCGACGTTGTGAAGGTCCGTCTCGGCCAGCGCGTTATTATTCGTGCCGATGCTTACCCGGATCGTGATTTCGAAGGCGTTGTTACCTCCATGGCACCGGCGCTGGGACCGCCGCGCATACTCTCGCGCGGACCCCGCCGCCCCAACGACGTTGAAGTGCTCGAAGTGCTCGCAACTTTGGACGGGCAGCCCGTATTGCTGACGGGCATGCGCGTTGATGTGTTCTTCAAACTTGAGAACACAGTCGCCTCAACACCTGCCGCGCCAGCCAAGGCGAATTGAACGGCTCGGATTGTGTCTGAATGAAAAAGAGCGTGCGCTGCCGTGGCAGCCACGCTCTTTTTTTACTCCGCTGGCTGCGAACGGGTGCCAGCGGGCGCAGGAGCTTCGACATCTTTACCGGAAATGCGCACGGGGCCTTGCGCTGGCCGTGGCTCTAATTCGTCGCTCTCTTCGCCATCATCAGCTTCGCCGACCACCTTGCCGATGAGCCAAGACGTAAGCCGCGAGAGATCGTCCATCACCGTGAAGAACGACGGCACAAAGACAAGCGACAGTACGGTTGACACGATAAGCCCGCCAATCACTGCAATGGCCATCGGCGCCCGGAACTCGCCACCATCACCAATCGCGTATGCGCTGGGCAGCATGCCGGCCGCCATGGC
>JANNXL010000161.1:0-3736 GCA_031409575.1 Hyphomicrobium sp. | reverse complement strand
CGTCCCAAGGCTTCCGGGATTGCACCGCGTTCGACACTTGCACGCAAAATTTCGTCTTGGGATACGCCTTCGACCAGCATATCTACAACTTCCGGATACATGGCCCCATAGGCGCTGTTTACGGCCACCAGTCGTTCTTCTTTGTCCCAGATAACGACACCATCCGGCAAAGCTTCAATCGCGTTATGAAGATGATTTCGCATCTTCTGCTCCTCAACCGCCATCATCCGGATCCGGTTTGCACTTTCTTTCTGGTCGGTAATATCTGTCTCGACCGAAACATATCCTTGAAGGGACCCGTCAATCTCGAATAACGGCAGAATGTTGAAATCAACCCAATAGCGGTTGCCGTGTTTGCCGCAGTTAACGGTTTCGCCGTGATACGTCTTGTGATTCTTAATCGCTTCCGTAACCAATAAAGCGTTTTCAAGGCCGGCATCGGTGCAGCGGACAAGTGCCAAGTCCTGCCCCTGCACCTCAGCGAGCGTCCACCCTGTTTTGCCTTCCCAGGCTTTGTTCACCCAGACAATTTTCTGGTCTTGGTCAACAATGGCGACGAGATTGGTCATTGTCTCCACGATCTTGCCCAATCGCGAGATTTCCTCTTGCTGGCGAACCTCCTCGGTTACATCTCGAATAACAAAGATGGCGGTCGGTTCGCCACCATCGTGTATTGGCGGTTTACGTGCGCCAGCGGTTTCAAACCAATGCCACTCCTCATGAGTAAAGAGCCTGTAGCGAACAGCAGGACACCTTCCATCGCGCAAAATATGTTCAAGCGTATTTCTTGACAGCGCCGCGATATCGGGCGGAAGGATTTCTTCAAGAGTTTTCCCCGGCAGGTTCTCCTGCGCGCCTGCTATTAGTTCCGGTGGCCCCGCGATAAAGTCTGTATACCGCCCCTCCGGCGTAATCTCGAAAACCAGATCAGGCAGCGCGTTCAAAATTGCGGTGAGGCGTTCAACCAATTCCCTAGCGCTGCGTTCTCCCTCAATAAGTTCGGTAAGCTCTGCGCAAATTCCTTTATACCCCAAAAACGCACCGTCCGTCCCGAAATTCGGTTTACCACTGCTGCGAAGCCAAAGCCTGCTACCGTTACCTAACAACACTGGGTGGAAAAAGTTGCGAAATGGCGCGCGAGCGACAACCCGGCTTTCAACTGCCTTCCAGTCCGGTGACACGATATCTGCGCCCGCTTGGCTGCCGATTTCATCCCGCGTGCGGCCCAGAAACATATCTGGATTCAGTCCAACCGTGGTCAGATCTTTGGAAACAAAAGTAAACCTACCGACAGCATCAGTTTCCCACAGCCAGTCTGTCCCAAGTTCTGCCAAATCGGCCAAGCGCTGAGCCGTCGCGTCAAGTTCCTGTTGCAGTTGTATCCGATCAAAGATTAGACAAAAGAGTGTCTTTATCTGCTCGCATTCGCTCCATACTTCGTCAGGAATTTTCTGATCTCTGAGGTGAACCACCAGAACTGCTCGGGTCTCAGCCGTTGATCTGAGCTCAAAAACCTCTGTCCGCGACGCTGCACAATCTACGGAAAATTGACCGTTATCTTTGGTTCCTGCAAAACGTCGATTGGCGCTGGCGAGACTGCCGTCGGCCCAAGCAAAAGGATACTCGATGTTTCCGCGGCGATCATCCAATTCAATTGCGGCCTCTACTGCAATGCATTTCCTGCCCAGTATCTTAAGGCAAGAAATTATGGCTTCAGCACCCGATTTCGAACTCACAAGAGCAATCAACTCCGCGCAAATAGTCATTTTTTTAGCCATGACTTACCTTTAGAAAATGGGTCAGTGCCCTCCAAAATTGTTACAACCATGTGGCGAACTGATGCTAGGAAGTTTGAAAACCCGCGCGTCTTCTGATAACGACTGTGGCTCAGAAGCCGCCATGCCTCAGCGGAGTGGTTTCAAAAGAATGCGAACCAGTTTCCGTTTTCATTGCCTCGCCTTGGCTTTAGCCGCCAGAAGCACCCGCCACTTGGCGACAGTGACGGCGCGGGTCACTGAGCCGAAGTCCGTGCTCGAGCGCAACGGGCCTCGTAATCGAACGTGGCTGATCGAAGGCATCGGCCAGTCCCGCCTGCGTTTCTTGTTCAATGCCCTGCGCTTCTTTCGCAGCCACGGCGTCAAGTCTACCGGGTGATGACGGCCTATGGGTAAGCTTCCAGTCCAAGCGCTACGCCAAAGCATTGCAAATACAAAAGATAAAGCACAAGCGTACCAAGCCATATACCCCCAGAACGAACGGAAAAACGGAGCGTTTCGTTCACACACCCCTTCGCGAATGGTTCTATGCAACGCCCTACACCCATTCAGATCAACGCAGAAATGCCCTCTCGCCCTTCCTGCAGAACTACAACTACCTTCGGCCTCAGAGGCAAAACCCCAATCTCGCGCATCGCTAGCAACAATCTATCGAGAAACAACATCTTGTTTGGACGAATAAAATCGCCTTATACAGTCTTCGGATCTCGTAGTCAGCGGTGAAATATGGGTTATCACCAAACTTTGCCCAGGAACTTAATCCGTCGGGGTCCAGCATAGTGCTTCGCTCAGGCGAACCTCTAGGAAGAGATGCCTCTATGATCACTTTTGACGCCAGTCCACTGCAAACCAGACGTTGCAGCACTTAGCTACTCCCCAACCCTTGGTTAGATTTTCGGCTAAATTTAGCTATTGCTGCACCTGCTGATCTGTTTGGGTTGCGTCGAAATAAACCACGGCGGGCGGTTTGCCGCCATTAGCGGCATGGGGCCGCTGGTGGTTGTAGAAGGTGATACACCGCCCGACGCCTGCCTTGGCCTGTGATTTGGTTTCCAAGCTTGCAAGTAGACGCTTCATACTTCAGGGACCGCCAAAGGCGTCCTAAGAAGATGTTGTTGAGGTATCGGGCTTTGCCATCTATCGAGATCTTGGTCTTGGCCCGCTTCAGCCGATCGATCCAGTCGAAGGACGTGAACTGTGACCCTTGGTAGGTATTGATGATCTCAGGCGGACCAAACTTGAGGATCGCCTCGTTCAGCGCCTCGAGGAAGACGTTCGACTCCAGCGTGTTAGAGTTGCGCCAGGCCAGAACCTTGCGGGTAAACCAGTCCATGATGGCAACCAAATACAAGAAGCCTTTGCGCATTGGAATGTAGGTGAGGTCACTGGACCAGACCTGATTCGACCGATCGATCCGCAGTCCGCCCAGCGGATAGGGTTAGGTCTTGTGCCCTTGGAGGGCTTGCTGGTCTTGGGCTTTTGTTAAAATGGCATTGATGGCATAAGGCGCATCAGACGCCGGATCCGCTTTTTGTTCACAGCATGGCCCTCGTTTTGTAGGTGCCATGTCATCTGCCGGACACCGTTAAACGGTATGTTCAGGAACTGCTCGTCGACCAGCCACATCAGGTCGAGGTTCAGCGCGGTCTCGCCCCGCGGATCATAGTAAACGACGATCACGAGATCGAGACCAGCCGGCACTGCATCCCGACCGAAAGCGTGGGATGGTTCCATTCGATCATGCTACGCCTCACTTCCCGGTCTAGGGCTTGAGCTTGGAGCTGCCACCACGGCGCACAACCCAGCGGATCACACTCATGGCCCCCACGATGAGCAACTTGCGGATGTCGCATCAACCCATCTTGTTAACCGCACCGAGGCGGGTCTCGCCGCCGGTCGAGTGTTGTCGTGGTCCCAGAGCCTACCAAGCGGCAAAGTTCCGGCCACTGTTAAAGGCCTCA
>JANNXL010000160.1:0-7531 GCA_031409575.1 Hyphomicrobium sp. | reverse complement strand
TGGAAGAACTGGGTGTTTTCGCCCTGGAGGACGAGCGTGCCCGGTGTTCCGTCGGTTGATTCACTGTATGCAGCAGCGACGGCCAGCTTGAAGCCGCCCATTTCGCCAGCGTAGCGAGCTGCGACGTCCCAGAAGTCGTCTTCACCCCAAGATGCCGAAACCGAGAAGCCACCGAATGTTGGCGAGTCGTAGCGAACTGCATTCAAAGGAACGCCGTTGCAATCCGAGCAGCCAAGGAGGCCGAGCCAGATGCCAGCGTTGGCACCAGCAGACGTCTTCGCCTGGAAGAAGCCGTAGTCGAACGCCACGAAGTTAGCAGGAACGAGCGAGCCCGAACCGTCAACCAAGATTGCGGTGTTGTCAGATGCCTGCGAGAGCAGACCAACGCTGACCTTACCGAGTGTTTCGCTCTTGACGAACCAGTATGACTGCAGAACCTGCACGCCACGACGTGCGCCCGAGAGCAATGCGTTTGCTGCAGGCGTATTCTGGCTGATGCCGAGCGAGTCGCTGCCGATCGCTTCGATCTGCAGAACGTAACCGGCTGACCAGCCGGGCGAGATCTGAGCTTGGCCCGTGAACTTCACGTGGCTGGCAAGCGTGGTGCCGAGGTCGTGAACGTAAACGTTCGATTCAAAACCGTCGTCCCAATACATGACCTGCTGGCCAACCCAGCCAGAGACCGTGAGCGAAACCTTGCGGTTTCCCTTGCGGGCTGTCGTCGCCTCGAGTTCAGCGATACGCTCTTCGAGGTCGGCGCAGCAGTTCCCCCCAAGGTCAGCTGCCGATGCGCTGGAGACTGCCAAGCCACCTGTAAGGAGGCCAGCCGCTGCCAGGGCGTAGAGGCTATGCTTTTTCATTTACCTTCTCCCGTCTACTTCAAAACTAACGGGCGCTTGACGCCACTCACGCCATTACGCCTAATCTCACCAAGCGGCCCAGCAGAGCCGAATCACCGCTTCGGGAGTTACACTAACCAGAAGTTTGCTGCTCAGGAAATGGGCTTGATGGCCAAAAACTCGGATTCCAAGTCAATTGTGTCTCGCTTGCAACGGCCAGTGTTGCTGGGGTCTGTGACAGATAAATCTCCTAATTTTCAATGTGTTACATCTTACATTTTGACGTCTGAGTGCTAAAGTGCACCGCACAACACCCGCTTCCGAGGCCTCGATGACCACCTTCAGACCTGATCGCACATCCAGCCAGGCACTTCTCGTGCTGACCGCGGTCAGCATCGGGGTGGCGCTGTGGCTGCGTTATGGGTTGGTGGAAAACGCGCCGTTGGGCCGGGCCTGTGATGCAGCTGGCGGATCGGCACTGTGCATGCTGCGGAAAACCACTGTTTGGTTGTTCAATCACTCGGTTTTTGGCGGGATCGGACTCATTGCTGCCTCCATAAATTTGTGGGTGCCGTCTGTGCTGCTGATGGGTTTGGCCCTGGCGGCGTCGGGCCTCGGCTTGGCACTCTACAACACGGTACCGGCCGCCTTCGCAGCGGGGCTCATTGTGATGGCGTTTGCACGCCCGGCGCGCGCAGCATCGTAAAAGCAATCGCTGCAAGGCTGGCTGCCAAAGCCAACGCCTGCCAGTTTTGCAACCCTTCATTGAAAACAATGAAGACGGCGGTCAGCAACAGCATCGCTGCGCCCAGTTTTTCGGCGAGTAGGGTGTCGGGCCGTTCGTCAGCCGGTGCGTTGCATTGTAGTGCCAGGAACGCCAATGCCGCCGCGCCGAGCGGCGCGAATGGAAACTCCCAGTAACGCGGATTGAATGTCAGGCTGAGCGCAACATGCGCGGCCGCGACGAACACTGCGATAAATGCGAACCCGGCTGCGCGTGACAGCGGGCACCGTGCACGCAGTTCGGCTGGCCCGATTGTCTGCGCAAAACTCGGCAGGCGCGCGCCGCCTGCGATAGCAACGGCGACAAACGGCGCGGTAAGCGCGACCAATCCAAGAATGAGCGCGCGTGTGATCCCTGCTGTTCCAAATGCGCCTGCTTGTAATGACTCAATCGATAAGCCAGCCAGCGTCGCGCTCACCGTTGTCACAAGCGCAATGCGTGCCCAGTCAGAGCCGGAGATAGGTGGGCGGGACGCGGGCCGCCGCCGCGCCACGATTGCACCAAGCAGGAGAACCAGTGCCGCAAGTCCCACGCCGCCGGCGGCTTGCAGCCGCCAACACGGATGATTGGAAACAGCTTCACCCCAAGCAAATTTTGATGTGCGCACATCCGCGTCGAACACCCCCCAATGCCCGCCGACAGTGCCTTCCAGCTGCCGCTTCCAGGGCTGATCGAAGGCTTCGATAATATTGGCCGTGATACCCTTGGCCCGCGTCAGCGCGAGCACGTCGTGCAGGACGCGCGCCTGATTGGCAGGTGAGGGCAACGCTGCCTCGCGCATGCGGCCGGCACTTGGCCAGCCTACTTCGCCGATGATGATGCGCTTGCCCGGATAGGCTTGCGCCATGCGGGCATAAATGCCGCCGACATGACGCGCCGCATCAGTGGCCACCACCGGGTCGTCCTCCCAGAATGGCAGAATGTGAATGGTTATGAAGTCAACGGCCTCGGCGACAGACGGATTGGCCAGCCAGAATTCCCAGACATCGGCATACGTCACGGGCAGTCCTGACAGCGCCTTCGTCTTCTTGATGAGTTCCACGAGAGCCGCCGCGGTTTGCTCCTGCCGTAGCAGGACTTCATTGCCCACGATCAGGGCGGTCACCGTTTTGGGGTTGGCCTTAGCAATAGCCACGGCAGCGTTGATCTCGCGTTCGTTCGCAGCGGCATCCCGCGAGATCCAAATCCCCTGCATGACCGACAGGCCTTGCCGCGCAGCCTGGGGAACCACTTCTGCAATGCCGTGATCGGCGGCAGAGTAGGTACGCAGGCACTTGGTCAGGGGCGCAAGCCGGCCGACATCAGCAGCGATCAGTCCGGGCGCGATAGCCGATCCGCCTTCTTCAAACGGGCTGTCAGCTGCCTGGTAGGGCGTGTAGGAGATGCAATCGATTTTATCGCCTGCCGCCAGCGGCGACGGTGGCATGGCAACCGGTGCGCCGAGCCACGCCCAAGTCAGTCCGATCGCTGCGGCGCTAACAGCAAACAACCCGGCAGCGATCATGGGTGGCGATTTCAAGTCGGGCATGGCGGGATCTTCGCGTCAGGGGGAGCATGGTGCGTCGCGGTTGAACCATGATGCACGCGTTTGGCGCCGCGGCTGCGAAATGAGGATGCGTCATACTGCCCTTTTGCCCGGCGCGGCATCGCGCATCGTGGAAGCTGTCAAGGCGCTGTCGTATTGCTGTCCTAATCCCACGGCATTGGAGCGGGCGGAACACGAACGCCAGTTCGTGCATTTGAGTCGAGATGCGGCGTCACACTTGGAACACCGAACGGCGAGGTCCATGGCAAAGGCTTTTTCTCTGAGTATGCCTTCCGTCTTATCAGCCCGGCGCCGGGCATTCGTCGCTCTCGCTGCGATCGCAGCTGTCCTTGCACTGGCGCCAGCGCCAGATTGGTCAACGTCCGCCTGGGCCGGCGACGGGAAGGCTGCCGACGAAAAGAAACCGGCTGGAGATGCTGCCAAGGAAGCGACCAAGAAAGTCGACGAGATCGCAGAAGCAAGCCGTCTTATTCAAGGGCCGGCAGGCCAGCCGGAATGCGTTTGGACGGGCCGTCGCATCGTCGGGCTGCTGTGGCGTGACGATCTTGATACCGCTGTGCGTCATCGTGACCTTTACGAACGCTTTGGCTGCCCCGCCCCTCACATTCAGGCTGCGTTCAGGTGCGTAGTGAAACAAGGAGAGCTTGATCCGAAGGCTCCCGAGGGTCTGAACGAGCGCGTGCATGCGTGCTGGGTCAATCCGCAACTCGAACCGCCGCAAGCTCCCGCTCCGGCGATCGCGTCTGACGGTGCCGCTCAGCCTCCTGCACCCCAGTGAGAGAAGCGGAGTTAGGTAGACCCTTCAAGAGATGAGACACCAATGCAACACACGACTGGGCTCAATGCGGGTCTGCCTAAAGTGTCACCGTTTAGCCTACAATTTGACACAGCATCGCGATTGAACAGAGTTACCGAACACGCTATGGTGCAATGCACAAAGCTTTGAGGTTTAGACCTTGGAACCGTCGGCCCGGTTCGCGCGTTACCTTTCCACATCATTAACCCTTGGATCCGCCATGCGCTCGATAGCAGCAATGGTTCTGTGTGCCGTGTGTCTCCACGCCGGGCTTTGGGCGGTGCTTCGCGGTGAAGCGCTTGCGCCTAGCGTAGATGGTCCGCTGGCCAGCGTTTCGTACGCTCCTTTTGATCGTGCGGCAGACGCGCAAGAGCGGCCTGAGGTCACGGCCGAACGAATCCGGGCCGATCTCGCAGTTCTGGCCCCGTTGACCAAAGCGGTGCGCACGTACTCGTCGACGGACGGCGTTGAACAGGTTGCGGGGATCGCCTCTGAATTCGGCTTGAAGGCGACGGTTGGCGCTTGGATCGGCAAAGATGCCGAACGCAACCAGCGCGAAATCGACGCCGTTGTCGAACTTTCCAAACGTCACGGCAACATCAACGCCATCGTGGTCGGCAACGAAACCATTTTGCGCCGGGAGCAAACGCCTGAGCAACTGATCGCGGCCATCCGGCAGGTCAAGCGCTCGACCTCGCTTCCTGTCACCACGGGTGAAGTCTGGAACATATGGCTTGAGCATCCCGAACTTGTTTCGTCGGTTGATTTCATCGCTGCGCACATCCTGCCCTACTGGGAAGGCTTCGAGACAAGCGCTGCCGTCGATCATGCCGTTTCGATCTACAACCGGTTGCGTGAAGCCTATCCGGGCAAGCGCATTGTCATCGCCGAATTCGGCTGGCCGAGTGCGGGCTATAACAACAAGGCCGCCGTGCCGGGAGCCTTCGAGCAGGCCGAAGTTGTGCGCTCGTTCGTCTCGCGCGCTCAATCGCTTGGAATGGACTACAACATCGTTGAAGCCATCGATCAGCCGTGGAAGGCCTTTGAAGGCAGCGTCGGTCCGTATTGGGGCATGCTAGATGCCTCGCGACAGCCCAAGTTCAGCTGGTCCGGTCCGATCTTCTGGGCTGACCATTGGAAACTGGCGGGCTTGGCAATCGCTCTCGGGTTCTTGCTCTCGCTTCCCATACTTGCTGTCAGCGGTGCCACACTGGGTCAGACCGCGTTCCTCGCCGCCGCAGCTCACATGTCTGGGGCTTGGCTGGCGAGCGTGGCTGCTTATTGGCAAGGCCATTATTTCGTGCCCGGCGCAGGGGTAGCCTTTGGCATTGGTGTCGTGATGCTGGTCCCGCTGGTGTTGATCGTGCTTGCCAAAATCGAAGAAATTGCCGCCGTTGCGTTCGGCACCGCCCCGCGCCGCCTGATCGACGAGCCCATGGCTGCTCCGGCGGGTTTCCTGCCGAAAGTTTCTCTGCACATTCCAGCCTATCGCGAACAGCCTGAGATGCTGAAGAGGACGCTCGATTCCGTCGCGCGGCTCTCGTATCCAAATCTCGAATGCGTCGTCATTATCAACAACACGCCAGACCCCGCCCATTGGAAGCCGATTGAAGAGCACTGCGCACTTCTGGGTGAGCGATTCAAATTCCTGCGCGTTGACAATCTGCAAGGCTTTAAAGCAGGCGCATTGCGGCTTGCCATGCAGCATACGGCGCCGGACGCCGAAATCATCGGCGTGCTCGATGCCGATTATGTTGTCGGCTCCACCTGGCTGAGCGATCTCGTCCCTGCCTTCGCCGATGCGCGCGTGGGCTTGGTGCAAGCCCCGCAAGATCACCGCGACGGCGACCGCAGTCCGCTGCACGAAGCCATGAACGGCGAATACGCCGGCTTCTTCGATATTGGCATGGTTCAGCGTAACGAAACCAACGCCATCATCGTGCACGGCACGATGTGCCTCGTGCGCCGCGCAGCACTCGATGCTGCCGGCGGCTGGTCCAGTGACACCATATGCGAAGATACCGATCTGGGGCTGTCGCTGCTCGAACAGGGCTGGCACGCGCACTACACGCGCGAACGCTATGGTCATGGCTTGCTGCCTGACACCTACGAAGCCTTCAAGAAACAGCGTCATCGCTGGGCCTACGGCGGATTGCAGATCATCAAAAAGCATTGGTCGAGGCTATTGCCGGGCGCCAGCCAGCTCAACGGCGAACAGAAGCGCGAGTTTGCGACAGGCTGGGTCAGCTGGCTCGGTGCCGAGACGCTTGGCGTTATCATGGCGATCTTCAATCTGATCAGCGTGCCGCTCATCCTGCTGTTCAGTGTCGCGGTGCCGGACAAGGTCTTGACGGGACCGCTCCTGGTCAGCTTCGCCGTCTCGCTCCTGCATTTCGTAGCGCTCTACCGGCTGCGCTGCCCAATGCCGGCCCGCGTCATGACCGGAGCCGTGCTGACGGCCATGTCGGTTCAGTGGACAATTGCCAGCGCGGTCGCGACCGGCCTGATCAAAGACAACCTGCCGTTCAACGTCACCGCAAAGGGTGGCGCTCAAAAACGCCGGGGCGCGTCCTTCCAAGCTTCGTGGGAAGCCGTCATCGGCTGCGCGCTCGTGCTCGGCGCCGTGGCACTGATGTGGTTCAACGACGCTCAGGTGCGCGAAAATAATGTGTTCGCGGCAGTCCTTGTGCTGCAGAGCCTGCCATTCTTGGCAGCAGCCGGTATCGCGATGTTCGAGGGCTCTCAGCTCAACGATTTCGTCTACTGGCGGATGCTGGAAGCGCGCCTCGCCCGCGTTCTACCAGCGCGCACTCCGATGGCCGCGCCCGTTGCTATCCCGCAGGATAAAGCGGCTTAAGTTTTCTGACGATGCGAATGCCGGAAAAGGCCGCTCTCAATCGAGGCGGCCTTTTCTGTCACCAATCCTCGCGCCACAGCGGGAAGGCCATCGCGCCTCTCGGCAATGTCACCATGCCGCCGCGATCAATCGAGCCATTGAAGCCCAGCTCACCGGCAAACTTCTGCGTGATATTGGCCTTCAGCGAAACGCCAACTTCGTTCTTGAAGTTGAGTTTGTATTCGAACTTGCCCACCGCCAGCCGCACGATTTGAAACTGGAATTTGCTCTGATCCCCCTTGGGGTTGGTAGAACCGAGGCACGATTTGCGCAGCTTGTTGAGCTTGGCCTCGTCGTATTCGTAGATTGTACCGGTGAAGGACAGGCTGACGCTGTCAACGAATGAGCCTTTGAAGGACGCATTCAACAAGCTCGCCCACCCGGCAGACAAGCCAAACGACGTATCGCTCTGCGTTGCGAA
Organism: Hyphomicrobium sp.; assembly: GCA_031409575.1. Taxonomy (GTDB): domain Bacteria; phylum Pseudomonadota; class Alphaproteobacteria; order Rhizobiales; family Hyphomicrobiaceae; genus JANNFX01. The sequence goes on along the minus strand of JANNXL010000160.1, from coordinate 249 downwards.
CGCTGCTCCATCGAGGTTTTGTTCAAAGCCGTCTTCGTCAAACTTGGCGCGGCAGCGCACAAGGTTCACCTTAAGCAGCCGCTCACCGGTGCGCTCGAACGTGCGCTTGTCTAGATAGCCGCGCGCAATCGTACCCGGCGTGTAGTAGGCGAGCGGCGGGCTCATGCGGATCACGTTCAAGTTGTCGGAGATGGCATCCGCGTGGGCCAGCGCCGCCAAGCCAACGAGTGAACTGCAGGCCGCGACAGC
>JANNXL010000159.1:0-6989 GCA_031409575.1 Hyphomicrobium sp. | reverse complement strand
GCGGTCGCTTGTGCCGCCGACCGCACGATCGCCAAGTTGAAGCGGGATGGATCGCTATCTGTATAGCGCTTCGATGCGGCCAGCAGCATGGCGCCTGCTGCCCCCATAGCGCCGCCCTCCGTTGGCGTAGCAAGGCCGATTAAAATTGTGCCGAGCACCAGAAAGATCAGCAGCAGAGGCGGCACCATCACGAATGTCACACGCTCACTGAGCGGCGATAGAAAGCCTGCGCTGCCGCGGGCTTTGAGAACGCGATTGATAAGTGCGAGCGCCAGCGCGAAAATGATCGCGGCCGCCAGCGCCAGAATGAACGCATCGGTGCCTGAGAACTTAGACCCCCGCAGCATCCACCAGCCGAACGCGCCAGAGACCAATGCCAGCAAACCGAGCGACAGCAAGCCGCGTGACCCGTCCGGCCTGCGGTGTCCGATTTCATGATCGGGGAGACCGGGTGCGGCGTCCGGGCGCACTATGGTGACGAAGAAGACGTACAGCGCATAAAGGCCAGCCAGCACAATACCCGGCACAACTGCAGCCTTATACATATCGTCTACTGACCGGCCGAGTTGGTCCGCCAGGACGATCAACACGAGCGATGGCGGGATGATCTGCGCCAGGGTGCCGGATGCCGCAATTGTGCCCGCCGCCAAGCGCCGGTCGTAACCGTAGCGCAGCATGATGGGCAGCGAGATCAGACCCATCGAAATGACGGACGCTGCCACGACGCCCGTGGTTGCCGCCAAAAGTGCGCCCACGAAAATGACTGCATACGCCAATCCGCCGCGAACGGGGCCGAACAGCTGCCCCACCGTTTCGAGCAGATCTTCGGCCATTCCAGAGCGTTCCAGAATAAGCCCCATCAATGTGAAGAAGGGTATCGCCAGCAGTGTGTCGTTGCGCATGACCTCAAAGATGCGCCCGGGCATCGAGTTCAAGAGCGGCCATGACAGATTGATCGTGCCGCCCGAGAGCGGCGCCAGTTCGACGCCCACGACAAAGAAAATCAGCCCTACAGCACCGAGCGAAAACGCGACCGGATAGCCGAGCAGCAAAAATACGACGAGCGCCAGGAACATGATTGGCGCCATGTTCTGGGCCAGCAAGGCCGCCATCGATCAACTCCCCCGGCTGTTCAAATTTTGACGCCTCTGCGTGAACCGCCTAACGCTGAGTGACAACCGGCTTTCGCTCCGGCGCCTCTTTGGTTTTTTCCGGCAGTCCAGCCTCGGCAACCGTTTCATGATACGTGTGGTCGTGAAGCGCACTGTCACCAAGCCCGCGCATGATCGCCACCCGTTTGATGACCTCCGACACGCCTTGCACAAACAGCAGCCCGAATGCGAGTGGGATCAACATTTTGATCGGCCACTGCGGCAGACCTCCGGCGTTTTGCGAACCCTCCTGCTGTGCCAAGGAAATGGCCGCATAATGCCAAGACGTCCATACCAGCATGGCGGCCATGGGCAGCAGAAAGAATACATGCCCGATGAGTTCGATGATGTTGCGGTTCCGTTGCGAAAGGTGCGCGTTCACAACGTCGATGCGGATGTGCTCGTTGTCGCGCAGCGTCCAGGGAGCGGCCAGCAAGAACACCAGCGCAAACAGCCACCACTGCGCTTCCAGCCAAGAGTTCGAACTGATGTCGAAGACCTTGCGCACAATCGCGTTACCGGCACTGACGCACACGGCCACCACGATTAGCCAAGACACAGTATGCCCCAACCACCCGGATATACGGTCAATGCTACGGCTCAGTCCCAACAGGATTTGCATGAGCTTTTCTTTTTATCTGTACAGCGCGTCCCGGCCGGCTCTCCGCCAGGCGAGTCGGGACGGACCAAACACAGAGTCCCCCTTTGCTGCGGCAACTTGCCGGGACACTCCCTTCGTATAGCTGCCGCGGCCCGTGACTTCCAGCCAAGCCTCTGCCAGTATCCGGCGCTATTTCAATCCCTGCGGCTGGTTGTGATGCGAAGGCACCGTTTGCCGCTCGCGCCAGCGTGCATGGCTGATGAGTTAGGAGACCACCGATGACCGTTTCGAAGGATAAAATCCTCGAACAACTGAAGCGCGTGAAGGGCCCCAATCTTGATGGCAACATCGTGGATCTCGGCCTTGTTTCAGAAATCCTGATCAAAGATGGCCGCGTCTACTTCTCGATTACAGTACCTGCCCATAAGGCGGCCGATCTTGAGCCACTGCGCGAGGCGGCACAGAAAGTTGCCAGCGAAGTTGCGGGAGTTGTCGCGGCAACGGCCGTGCTGACCGCCGAGGCAGGCATGGGCTCTGGCCCGCCTAAGCCCGCACCCATGTTGCCGAGCGCGCCCATAGGACAGGGAAGCAACGGTGCTACAGCGTCTGCAGTGAAAGAGCATCCGCGTGTGCAAGCCGTGCGGGCGGCTGGCGGCGCAGGAGACGGCGCTGGAGCACGCGCAGCAACCTCACCGCCGGCGGCTCCTCCTGCAAGCGCGCAGCCAGCGATGCGTGCGGCTCAGACCATCCCCGGCATCAAGCACATCATCGCGGTCGCCTCTGGAAAAGGTGGCGTCGGCAAATCGACGATCACGGTCAATCTGGCACTTGGGCTACAAGCGATCGGGCTCAAGGCCGGTATTCTCGATGCCGATATTTATGGACCCTCACAGCCGCGCTTGCTGGGCCTTTCCGGCGCACCGCAATTGAGTGCGGGCAAAAAGCTGATACCGCATCAGGCGCATGGCATCAAAGCCATGTCGATGGGCTTCATGGTGGAGGAAGAAACACCCATAGACTGGCGCGGCCCGATGGTGGTGCAGGCACTCAACCAAATGTTGCGCGACGTGCAGTGGGGCGATCTCGATGTGCTGTTGATCGACATGCCGCCGGGCACTGGCGACGTGCAATTGACCATGGCGCAGCAAGCCCCGATTGCAGGTGCGGTGATTGTCTCGACACCGCAAGACTTGGCACTGATTGACGCCCGCAAAGGCCTTGCCATGTTCCGCAAGGTCAATGTTCCAGTACTCGGCATCGTTGAGAATATGAGTTACTTCACGTGCCCGAAGTGTGGAGAGCGCAGCGATATCTTCGGCCATGGCGGGGCGCGCGCTGACGCAGAGCGCCTCAAGGTTCCGTTCCTAGGAGAAGTGCCTCTGCACATGGACATCCGCTCGAACTCGGACACGGGAACACCGATTACGATCAAAGAGCCGAAGAGCACGCACGCAGCCATCTTCCGGGATCTGGCAACCAGCGTTTGGGCTGAGCTACAGTCGTCTCAGGGTAAAGGCATGAAGCCACCAGAAATGCAGGTGAGCGCCGGGGGCGACAACCTTCAAGTCACCTTCGCCAACCGCGACGTCTGCGATCTGCCGGCCGAACTGCTCCGCGTCATGAGCCCATCCGCCGAAGTACAGGGCCATTCGAAAGACCAGCGCGTGACGGTGGGCGGCAAGCGCAACGTCAAAATTAAAGACCTCAAGCCCATTGGCAACTACGCCGTTCGCATCGTGTTCAACGACGGCCACGATACGGGGTTGTTCACCTGGTCGTACCTGCACATGCTGGGCTTGCAGAAAGACAAGAAGTGGAACGAATATCTGGCCGAGCTTGAGGCGAAGGGTCTGAACCGGGGTTAAGCACTCACATCAACGGTTTCCCCGCCGGCTGAGCCGGACCCGCCTAATCTGCCGCAGTCTTCGAAAGAAAGGAATGGTGCCCAGGGCCGGAATCGAACCAGCGACACTGCGATTTTCAATCGCATGCTCTACCAACTGAGCTACCTAGGCATTGACTTGTTGCCGGACCTAGCCGGGCGCGAAGCTTCGGTCTTATAGGGGTGTGATCATGACCTGTCCATACCCTCTGAATGGGCGAGCTGACCGAGGTTCCGGACCGCAAAAAGCCTTGCTTTTAGAGGTTTTAGTTGCAAGGCCCGGCCTGGGCATTTTACGGCCATGCGAAAACAGGGTTATGTTAGGCCTAGCACTCGAAACCCCGCGCATCGCTCCTATATATCGTCAATGATGCAGGCTCGCGAACGGTCAAATTGCACGTTGAAGCCGCGCGCTAAGCACCCCGGCCGATCCGAAGCCTGAAGGAGCGCGTAAGTCGAATATCCAAACTGCGGCCCGGCCGCGCCAAATATTCTGACAACTACTTCCGGCGGGCCCCCGTCGCACCATCCCACTCCTTCCATCAGGAACACATAGCCGGCCCATGACATCGAAGCCCACCAAATCCCTTCCCGCAGTACGGCCCCCAGCGCTCGTTGCGGTTCCAGCCCGCCCCACGCGCACAGAGGCGGAAGCTGCTGTTCGCACGCTGTTGCGTTGGGCGGGAGATAATCCCGAACGCGATGGGCTCATTGAAACACCGTCGCGCGTTGCCAAAGCCTTTGAAGAATACTTCAAGGGCTACAACGATGACCCCGAGGCGATTTTGCAAAAGACCTTCGAAGAAATCGAAGGCTACGACGAGATGATCGTTCTGCGGAAGATCCGCTTTGAAAGCCATTGCGAACATCACTTGGCACCAATCGTCGGTCACGCCTGGATCTCTTACATCCCCAATGGCCGCGTGGTCGGTATTTCCAAACTCGCGCGGGTTGTCGAGGCATTTGCGAAGCGCCTTCAGATTCAGGAAAAGATGACCGCACAAATTGCCAACGTCATCAATGATGTTCTGAAGCCTCAGGGCGTTGGCGTTGTCATCAAGGCAGAGCATCACTGCATGACAACGCGCGGCGTTATGAAGCCCGGCACAGACCTCGTCACAAGTCGCATGCTCGGCATTTTCCGCGACAATCCCATCACGCGTCAGGAATTCCTGGCAATGATCGACTGAGAGAAGACCGCCGCGGACCGGGCCAGGCAGCCTGGCTCCCTGCGCATGTGCCGGGCCGGACCATCGGCGTGGCAGATGGCGGGACTCTCATGAGTATCGGAAGTATCGGACGGCATTACGATGTGCCGATACCGGTACTCATGGACCACAACAATCTGCGAAGAGTGACGCTTAACCCTGGGCAGGAGTTGTTTGGGCCGCAGTTGCGATGCGGTTCCCCGCAGCCGTGACGCGCAGACTTAAAGCCGATTGGCCGAAGCGATCAATTCATCGAGATGAGTTTGGCGTTATCGGTCAATACAAACATCTTGCCCTGCGCGACGATGGGCGCAATGTAGACCGGATAACCAATGTCGGTCTGGCTTGCGACCCTCCCGGTGGCTGCTTCAACTCCGACCAGCTGGCCCTTATTTGAGGCTAACCACAACGTGCTTCCGGCGAGTGTCGGGCCGGACCATGTGGTGCTTCCAGGAAGTTTTGCAGTCCAGCGCACGCGTCCGTCCTGGCGAGCCAGCGCCATCAATTGCCCCGTGGTATCGACCACGAAGACGCTGTCTCCAGCCACCCAGGGAGTTTGGGTGCCAGGGATGTTGAGTGTCCACAATCGTTCACCGCTCTTCACCTGCGTCGCGACCATGCGGCCTCCGTGGCCAATCGCGAACGCTATGCCGCCGTCAATCGCCGGGCGCGCAGCATCACTGAGCGATGTCATCTGAGACGTTGTGCGGGTGCGCGCCAAGTTCTCTGTCCAGAGTGATGAGCCGTCCGCGATCTTAAGTGCGAGAATATCGCCCGACGGGAATGGCGCGACAACGATTTCTCCGTCAACTGCCGGACTTGCATTCAACGTCAGGCTTGCCTGTTGCGGCAGACCGCGGGCTGACCACAACTCGGTGCCATCAGCGGCCGCTAAGCATATGATGCGCCCCTCCGTCGTCACCACAAACACGCGCTCGGCGCTGGCCGTTGGTGACGTGCGCACGGGGGCGCCGAGGTTTTTCTCCCACAAGCGTTTGCCGGAGCTTGGATCAAGCGCGATCAGCGTACCAAAGCCGCTTGCAGCAAAAATCCTGCCGCCATCTGCTGCCAAGCCGCCGCCATAGCCGCCGCCATCTGATCCGCCAAGCGAGAACAAATTGTCCGCGTTGAAGGCCACCTGTTTGTTCTTGTCGACACTCGGTTGCAGCGTAGCTCGCCACACGGCCGAGCCGCCACCCATAGAAAATGCGCTGACGGTGCCGCTCGCATCGAGCGTGAAGATGCGGCCCTCAGCCACGATGGGGCTTGCCGAAACGCGGCCGGTCTTGCTGGTGCCTTCGCCGGCGTCAGCCGACCAGTTGACCCGAACGCCGCCGCTTAAAGCGAGATTGCCTGGCGCGTTGTTCGGCTCACCGCCTGGCTGGCTCCACGTATCGTTGGCGCGTTCGGCTGGCAGCGCAATTGGCTGCGCTGCGTCAGCGAGTTCGCCTGGAACCTTTTCCTTTTCGGGCATCACCGAGATGCGCTTGCCTGGCAGCGGCGGTATTTTTTCTTTGAATGGGTTGAGATCGCCCATCTTGGGCAAGCTGGGCAGACTGTCAGACGAGCACGCGGCCAGCGGCACGAGCGCGACAGCCAGTGCAGCGATGATCTTCAGCCGGGAATTCGGGGCCGCCATTCTGCACTCCTGATGCGGTGCCGTTTGGCATCCGCCTTATTTCTTATCACCCGGGCTCTTTGTTTCCGGGGTTGCCACAGGCGCAGCAGGCATTGCTGCCGGTGCCTCTAGTTTGGCAGGCGTCTGGCTCGATTCCATCGCAGCAACCGAAGCCATCAGTGTCTTAATCCGCTCGATAGCCGTGCGCGACAGCCGTGGATCAGCCAACAATGGCGCCAGATTTGCGCGCGCTTCTTCCAACTTTCCAGCCTTAATGGCCGCGGTTCCGAGCATTTCTGTGGCGGCGGCTTTCCAAGCGCTTCCGTCATACATCAAAGGGGTGAGCCGATTCTTGACTTCGGTAAAGTCTGCCTCGCCTATGCGCAGGGCAGCCGCTTGCAACTGTGCAAAACCTGTGACTAAGGGGTCCATACCCGGCCGCGCGGCCAATTTGTCAAAAGCTGCGAGCGCTTCTTGCGACTTACCTGCCTTATTGAGGGCGCCGGCAAGGTTCAACTCTGCCAGCGCG
>JANNXL010000158.1:0-22900 GCA_031409575.1 Hyphomicrobium sp. | reverse complement strand
CGACGATGATGTAATCGAACTCCTGATTAGCGCTCATGGTTTGACGGCCTAGGCTGGTAGAACTCTATGACCAGAATTACTCACTCGTAGGGGCATTGAACGTCGCCGAGTTCCACGTAGACGCTCTTCAATTGCGTATAGTGCTCGATTGCGGCTTGGCCATTTTCGTGGCCAATACCAGACTCCTTACGGCCACCAAACGGCATCTCAATTGGCGTGATGTTGTAGTTGTTAATCCAGCAGATGCCGGCTTCAAGCTTGGCAGCCACGCGATGAGCGCGCGCCAAATCCCGTGTAAAAACGCCCGCGGCCAAACCAAATTGCGTGTCATTGGCACGGGCGAGAACTTCGTCCTCATCGGTGAACGTGAGGACCGACATGACAGGCCCGAATATTTCCTCGCGCACAATCTTCATGTTATCCGTACAACTGGAGAAAATTGCAGGCCGCACGTAGTTGCCCTGGCAGAGTGCTCCGGCATCGACACGCTCTCCGCCGTAAACCAATTTAGCCCCCTCGGCCTGTCCGCTGGCAACGTAGCCAAGCACCCGATCCATGTGGGGCCGCGAGATCAAGGCCCCGACTTGTGTGCCCGGCGCCATTGGGTCTCCCACGACGAGCTTTTTTGTGCGGGCAACCAGCTGTTCGATAAACGCGTCATGAATATCGCGATGCACGTAGACCCGCGTGCAATTCGTGCAGATTTCACCTTGCGTATAGAAATTGCCGAGCATGGCTGCCGACACGGCTTGCTTCAAATCGGCGTCGGCAAAGACGATCAGAGCTGACTTGCCGCTCAGTTCCATCGTCGTGCGCTTCATGGTGGCGGCTGCCGCAGCCAGGATTTTTTTGCCCACGCCAATGGACCCGGTCAGCGAGACTTTGGCGACACGCGGGTCAGTTGTTAAAAGTGTGCCGGTCCGGGCATCACCGTGCAGCACATTGAACACCCCGTCAGGCAGACCGGCCTCGGTGAAAATCTCAGCCAGTTTGGTTGGCGTCGATGGCGTCAATTCAGAGGTCTTGAAGATCATGGCATTGCCGCAGGCAAGCGCCGGAGCCGCCTTCCAGGAGGCTATCTGGATAGGGTAGTTCCACGAGCCGATGCCGGCACACACGCCCAATGGCTCGCGGCGTGTGTAGACAAAAGCGTTGTTAAGCGCGATCTGCTCGCCTCTGAGTGACCCCGCAACGCCGGCAAAGTATTCCAAACAGTCGGCACCGCTGGCGACATCGACCGCCTCGGCTTCTTGAATAGGCTTGCCTGTATCGCGCACCTCAATCTCGGCCAGCTCGCGATTGCGGGCGCGCATCAGATGTGCCGCTTTGTTGAGCACCCGGCCCCGCTCTACGCCGGACAGGGCCGACCAGCGCGCAAAGCCCAACTGGGCTGATTCAATGGCGCGGTTAACCTCGGGCTCAAGCGCGATCTCGACCTTGGAAATCACCTCGCCGTTCGCAGGATTGGTATTGTCGATGGTTTCGCGGCCCTGGGCCGGGGTGTAACTGCCACCAATGTAGTTTTGCAAAATGTGCACGTTGGCGGCCCGTCCAAACTGACCTCGGATTTTCTAAGCCACCACTAAACGCTTTTCGCGTGCCGCAATTTGGTCCATAGGCGACGCAAACGACCTCGCCTGCGACACCCTACAGCTATGCCCCTTCTAACCGGGCTTTTCAGGGTCAACCAACCCATCAGCCTCGGCACCGCCCGGCACTTCAGCTCAACTTTTGCGATTTTACTGGAATTTATTTGAATCTCGCAGGTGCAAACAGTTAGATTGAGTGGATGGAGAGGCCACTCTCCGCGAAAGACGCGCTCGACCCTGGAGCAGTGCCGCTCGTGTCCAAAGAAATCGGAACGATTTGCAAGGTCGGCTTCCTCACGTTGAATGAGTTCACTTTGATTGCTTTCTCAAGTGCGATCGAAGTCCTCAGGATGGCCAATCACCTGAGCGGCAACGACCACTACGAGTGGAAGATCCTGTCACTCGACGGCGCACCGGTCGCCTCAAGCAGCGGATTGGCACCTCTCCAATCTTGCAAATATGCAGACGCAGGCCGGCTGGACATCGTGTTCGTATGCGGCGGTACCAACGTCACAAAGTTTGCCGGCGACCGGGTCACATCGCTGCTGCGCAAGATTGCGCACGATGGAGTTATGCTTGGCGGGCTGTGCACGGGCACATATGCCCTCGTGACCTCCGGCCTTCTGGACGGCTACGAGTGCACGATCCACTGGGAGAACATGGCTGGTCTGAGAGAGAACAATCGCCGCGTCACGTTCCTGGAAGAACTCTTCGTCGTCGATCGGGACCGGATCACTTGCACGGGTGGCATCGCGCCCATCGATATGATGCTGTCGCTCGTTAAGGCGCGTTTCGGCAAGACGCTTGTGGCCGAGATATCGAGCCAATTCATTTTAGAGCGGGTACGCGACAGCGATGACAAGCAGTATATTCCGTTGGCGGCACGCATGGGTGCTGGCCAGCAGACCCTGCGCAAAGTCGCCGAATTGATGGAAGCCAACTTCGAAGAGCCTTTGACGGCCGTAGAACTGGCGCAGCTTGCCGGGCTGTCGCTCCGTCAGGTTCAGCGCATGTTCCACGAAACACTCGGTACCACGCCCACCAAATACTACCTCCGGCTCCGGCTTCAGCGCGCCCGCGCACTCCTTATGCAGTCGGATATGTCGATCACACAGATCGCGGTTGCGTGCGGTTTCCAATCTGCCTGCCATTTCAGCAAATCGTATCGCGCCATGTATGGCCGCTCGCCGCGCAGTGAGCGCCAGCAGCCGTTGTTCGGCGATGCAGCAAAAATGCCCGCTGGCCGCCGCAGGGACGTGATCGGCACAATTTGAGCGCTGCCAGCGTAGCACCGTCAACCGGCGCGAATCCCCCAGTTCATGTCGTAATTGTGAAATCGACGCAGACCCCCTTTGCTAAGTTGTCGCAAGGTGATCTTCTCAGGTCTTGGCTGAGGCCGATCACCAATCGGGTGGCATCGCCTCATGCCGGCGCGGGCTGGCCTGCGCCTCGCCGTTTAACGCTGTAGTTCCTGCAACGGAAGGATTTGTCATGAAACGTCTGGTTATTGGGGTGACGTTAGCCCTGGGTTTGGCTGCAACGGGAGCTTGGGCTGCTGAAGATGCCTCCTGCAAAAAAGTTCGCTTTGCCGATGTCGGCTGGACCGACATTCAGGTGACGACGGGCGTAACCCAGGTGCTGTTGGAAGCCATGGGCTACGAAGCCGAAGTTAAGACGCTGTCGGTGCCAGTCACCTATGCGTCGCTCAAGAACAAAGACATCGACGTGTTCCTTGGCAACTGGATGCCGAGCATGACCGCCGATATAAAAGCCTATACCGACGACAAATCGGTCGAAACGATCGGCGTCAATCTTGATGGCGCAGGCTATGGCCTTGTCGTTCCCCAATACGTCGCCGACGCGGGCGTTAAGAGCCTCGCCGATCTCGCCGCCAACAAGGACAAATTCAAGGGCAAGATCTACGGCATTGAAGCGGGCAACGACGGCAACCGCATCATCAGCGAAATGCTCGCCAAACCCGAGAACAAGCTGGCTGGGTACGAACTCGTCGAAAGCTCGGAAGCCGGCATGCTGACCCAGGCCGAGCAGTCCATGAAAAACAAAGAGTGGATCATTTTCCTCGGCTGGACCCCGCATCCCGTTATGGGCGAAATGAAAATCGCCTATCTTGATGGGATGGGTGACTCCGGCTTCGGCGCTGCAACCGTCTCGACGAACGTGCGGGCTGGCTACGCGGCGCAGTGCCCGAATGTCGGCAAGTTGTTGTCCAACCTGAAGTTCGATCTCGCCTCGGAAGGCGCGATGATGGGCCCGGTTCTCAAAGACAGCGCTGACCCGAAGGCAACAGCCAAGGCTTGGTTGAAGGCTAACCCAGCTGCGATTACTCCTTGGCTCAAGGGTGTCACAACGGCAGACGGCAAAGACGCTGCTGCAGCCGTAACAGCCGCACTCGCGAAGTAATTCTAAACGTCAGTCTCCCCAGTGCAGACGGCCGTAAAACAAGCGGCCGCCTGCCAGTGGGACACATTCGGGTGTGGGGAACGAGATGGATCCTATTTCGCAGCAGATCACGGACTGGAAGATCCCAGTCGGCCAGTGGGGCAAAGCGGTCATCGATTTCATCGTAGCCAATTTCCAGTGGCTGTTCGATGCCATTAAAGCGTCACTCAATTGGAGTGTTGAGGGAACCTCATACCTCCTGCTGCAGTTCCCTCCCGTACTTCTCGCCCTGCTGTTGGCTGGCTTTGCTTATTGGCTGCAACGCTCCAAGCCGCTCGCCATCGGCGTCTTGCTTGGGTTTCTGTTCATCATCAACCAGGGCCTATGGAAGGAAACGGTCCAAACCTTGGTTCTCGTGGTCGCTGCCACCGCCCTGTCGATGGCAATTGCTGTACCGCTTGGCATTTGGGCAGCCCACAACGCACGTGTCTGGAAGGTGATGCAGCCAGTACTGGATCTCATGCAGACCATGCCAACATTCGTTTATCTCATTCCCATTCTTATCCTGTTTGGATTGGGCGCTGCGCCCGCTCTCATCGTGACAATTATTTTCGCGATGCCAGCTCCCGTGCGCATGACGTATCTTGGCATCACGTCGATTCCCAGACCCATGATCGAAGCCGGTGAAAGTTTTGGTGCAACCAAACGCCAATTGCTTTGGAAGGTCGAACTACCAGCCGCACTGCCGTCTATTATGGCCGGACTGACGCAATGCATCATGCTGTCTCTATCCATGGTCGTGTTCGCAACGCTGATCGGCGCGCCCAGCCTTGGCAACCCAGTCAACAAGGCCCTATCGAACCGCAACATTCCACTAGGCATTGAAGCGGGACTGGCGCTGGTTGTTCTCGCCATTATTCTCGATCGCGCTTTGGCCGTGAAGTCGGGAGGCAAGAAATGAGCGTCGCGGTAGATTTCAAAAACGTCGACATCGTTTTCGGCAAGGATATTCCCGGCACGTTGAAGCTGATCGATTCCGGTGCCAACCGTGCCGAAATTCTGGCGCAAACCGGTTCGGTTCTGGGTGCTGCGGGTGCCAATCTCACCGTCAACGAAGGCGAGATTTCCGTGCTCATGGGGCTCTCGGGTTCGGGCAAATCGACGGTGCTGCGCGCCGTCAACGGCCTCAACAAAGTGGCTCGTGGTGAAGTCCTGGTGAAGGACGGCGACCGGATGGTCGATGTCGTCTCGTGCGATCCCGAAACACTGCGCCACATCCGTCAGAAGCAGGTCGCCATGGTGTTCCAGCAGTTCGCACTGCTGCCGTGGCGCACCGTGCGTGAAAACGCGGGGCTCGGCTTGGAATTGGCCGGCGTGACCGGCGCCGACTACGACCGCCGCGTCGATACGCAATTGCAGCTCGTCGGCCTCGATACGTGGTCCGGCAAGTATGTGCATGAGTTGTCGGGCGGCATGCAGCAGCGCGTCGGACTGGCGCGTGCCTTTGCAACCGATGCCCCTATTTTGCTGATGGACGAGCCGTTCTCGGCGCTTGACCCGCTCATCCGTACTAAACTTCAAGACGAACTGATTCAGCTGCAGAAGTCGATCAAGAAGACGATCATATTCGTCAGTCATGATCTCGAAGAAGCGCTCAAGATCGGCAACCGCATTACGATCATGGAGGGCGGGCGCATTGTGCAGTCGGGCGCCCCCGAAGACATCGTGCTGAAACCAGCCAACGACTATGTGCGCGAATTTATCGCCAACGTGAACCCGCTCTCGGTGCTGACTGCCTGGAACGTCATGCGCGACGCCCGTGATCTCGAATCCGCGGGTGATGGTTGGGTGTGGCTCGATTTGCGCAAGACGACGAAGTTCAAGATCGACGCCCAGAACAAGGTCTGCGAGGCCGAATCCAATGGACGCAAGGCCGAATGGGTGTCGTGCACCGAAGTCGAAAAGCCGGTTCCAGACGGCACCTGCCCGGTCTATTGGGCCCGGCCCGGCACGTCGCTCAAGGTCGTGATGCAGGCGATGCACAAGTCAGGGGTTGCCCCGGTCGCGCTGTTCGATGACGACGACCGCTTTGTCGGGGCGATCGGCGTGCGCAATTTGCTACAGGCCATTTTACGGCGATAGTGCGCGTGTCCGCGCCTAACGCTCCAACACCACGTCGCTGAGCGGCTTGGAGCAGCACGGCAAAATCATGCCCTGATCAATCTCGCGCTGCCGGATGCCGCCTTGATGGGTCATAACAACCTCGCCGGAAATCTTTTTGGACTTGCAAGTGCCGCACATGCCTTTGGCGCAAGAGAATGGCAGGCGCATCCCGGCGGCCTTGGCGGCTTCTAGAATGAATTGGTCAGGGCCGCACGTGATGGTCTGGCCCGATTTTGTGAACTCGACTTTAAAGCCGGGACCCGCTGCCGTCGCAGGAGAGGCTGCCGCTTCTGGTGCCGTAGACGTGCTGGTTTCAGCCTGACGCTCGAACGAAAAACTTTCCTCATGGTAGTGGGCCATATCGAAACCCGCATCTTTGAGAAGCGTGCGCACTGCTTTCATATAGGCTTCAGGGCCACAGCAAAACACTTCGCGATGCATGAAGTCTCGCGCGATGAGGCGCAGCATCGGCAGGGTAAGGTAGCCGGTATGCCCGTCCCAGGGATCATCTCCGGTTGGCTTCTCACACACAAACGCGGTGCGGAATTGCGTGAGACCTGCCTCCATCGCGGCGAGTTCGCTGCGGAAGATAATATCGCGGGGGCTTCGTGCGCTATGCGCGAACACGATGTCTTTGTCTTCGCCTAGATCATAGTGCGTCCGTGCCATAGACATGAGCGGCGTGACACCCGAGCCGCCAGATAGGAACAGATACTTCGGAGCACCATGCAGCGCGCAGGTGAAATCGCCAGCAGCCCCAAGCGCCTTGATCTCCGTGCCAGGCTTTAGGTTTTCGTGCAGCCAGTTTGAGACGATGCCGCCCGGCTGCCGCTTCACCGTGATCGATAGCGTGTCGGGCCGCGTCGGGGCTGACGACATCGTGTAACAGCGATTGATCGTCTCGCCGTTGATCTCAAGCTCAAGAGTGATGAATTGGCCCGGCTGATAACGGAATAGATGCGGCTTGCCCGTGCGGAACAGAAAGCTTTTGACGTCGTGTGTTTCCTCGCGCACGTGGCAGCACACCAGCGTGTCGTCGGTATCCGGGTTCCATTTGGACGGCAGTGCGCCCCACAAATGGCCGCCAATCCGGCTTTCGGTCGGCTTCTCCGTCATTGAACCTCAGCCGTTAGCCGCAAGAGAACCGGCCGTTGTACCAGTGCCAAGTCCCGTCTCCGCCCGCAAGCGCTGGAAATACCACGACATGAATTTCTCGACCAGCTCTTCGGTATAGGGCGAGTATGGCCCCGGCTGATATGCCGAGCTTTGCGAGCCCGCGTGGGTGCGTTCAACCAAAGCACCATCTTGTTTGTTGGTCGCGTGCCAAACTTCACTCAGCGCTTTGGGATCATAGTCCTTGCCTTCGACCGCGTCTTTATGCACGAGCCACTTCGTGCGCAACAGCGTGTGTTCCGCATCGATGGGCAATGCGCTGAACGTCACGATGTGATCGCTCATAAAGTGGTGCCAAGAGTTCGGTTGCGTCCAGAAAGAGAGCCCGCCAAGATTGCGCTGAGTGAGATCGCCGAGCAGCTTTTCGCACGCAACCTTGCTGTTCATGGTCTGGCTTTCACCGGCCCTGTCGAGCGGCAGGCGCTCTGTGCGATAGGCGGTGGCACGTCCATCGAGGAACGACCGCTCGACCGACGGCAGTCCACAACTTTCCCAGCGATCGTGTTCTTTTTTTGTGAGGTCTTTGAAGGCCTGCACTTCACCGGCGTTTTCAGGTGAAGGCTGATAGCCAAAACCGAACTCGTAGAGCGAGATGGTGAGCTCCGGGTGGTTCGCCTTGCAGTGATAGCACTCGCGGTTGTTCTCCATCGTGAACTTCCAATTGCCGTTCTCGATCAGATCTTCCTCGAAGGCCACTTTGCAATCGGCAATCCGGTGCGGGAGAATGTAGGGTTCTATGTCGCGCTTCATATCCTCGAAATCGGCCGGCGGCTCGGCGGCGAGGCAGATGAAAATCAAGCCGCCAATATTACCGGCATGCACTTTGTGCAAACTGAATTGACTGCGATCAAACGCATCGCCCATGTGCTCGGTGTGAATGAGCTTGCCTGTCAGGTCATAGGTCCACTGGTGATAGGGGCAGACAATATTGCCGACGCTGCCCTTATGACCATCGCACAGCTTGGCGCCGCGGTGCCGGCATACGTTGTGAAACGCGCGGATGGACATGTCGTCGTCGCGCACCACAACGACGGACGCCTTGCCGAGCGGCACAGTGAAGTAATCACCGGGCTCTGGGATGTCGGGCTCGACGCCCACAAAGATCCAGTGGCGGCCGAAAATCGCCTTCATATCGAGGTCAAAAATATCCGGATTGCGATAGAAAGGCGCCTCCAGAGTGTAACCCGGGCGGCGGCGCAAAATCATGGCGCGCATTTCGTTAGAGATCTGCATGGTGTCCTCCCTGACCTCAAGGGTTCTTTCATAGCTCGACGAGGCGATGATCTCGCAAGTAGGTGAGCAGAATTTGTGCTTTATCGACAGAACTGCCCTCAAAAACGACAGCACCGCCCTTGGCTTGAGATTGGATATATCCGAGCATCCGGGCGTGACCATCTTTGGTATCGCGCGCTTTGAGCGGAACGGGCCGTTGGCTTGCGGGCTCGAGGGTCCAATGTGGTCTGATGGCTTGGCGCGGTTGCGCGACGACGCTCGCCAATTCAATGCGGCCGGACTTTAGCCGCGCATAGGCATAGGTCAATTCACACGATGCCAACGGATGCACCGAGAGCACCAGCGGCACAGGGGCTGCCACCCGGCGGCGGCGGCCCTTCGGCTGGAATTGACGGACCTGCGCTTCCCCCTTTTCAATCCAAACGCCCAGCACATCGGCAATCACGGGGCGTCGAAGGGCATGCGCCAGCAAATACGGCAGAAGACCACTCCCCTCACCCTGTTCTGCCCGGCTGCCGGTTAAAATGACATCGGCTTTCAGAAGCTTTGCGGCCAAGGGGCCAATGGCATCTTGGCCGTCAGGTACCGCCACAACCTCGATCCGGCTGGCGCCCAGCGCATGATAGTCATTTAAGGCTGGAGATTTGGGGTCCCCCGCGTGGACAACACGCAAGCTATCACCCGCTAATTTACGGCCAAGCGCCATGGCAACGGCGTCTCCGCGGCAGGCGCGAGGTGCACGGCTGACCGGATGCTGACCCGCAGAAATGAGTACCGCAACGGACAGGCGTTCGCTCATGACGCACCTGGAATTTCACGTTGAGCACGCGCTTGTTCCATACGGGCGATGAGCGCCTGCATTACGTCTTCAGCATCGCCGATGATGGTCAGATCGGCACGCTTTGCGATCGGCGCGCCGGCGTCGTGGTTGATGGCGATCACATGCCGGCAATCCTTGATGCCTTGCAGGTGTTGCACGGCTCCGGAAATTCCCACCGCAATATATGCACTCGCTGTAACGGTCTTGCCAGTCGCACCAATTTGCTTGTCGCGCGGAAACTTTCCTTCATCGACCGCAACGCGGCTTGCGCCCACCGCCGCTCCAAGCGTTTGCGCAAGGGCTTCCAGCGTTGCGACGTTGCGCACGCCGTAACCGCCAGAGACGATGAAGTCGGCTTCTTCCAGCGCGATTGCAGCAGTCTGTGTTTCTTCAAGACCGAGATCGCGGTAATGTTGTTTCACAGTTGGAATTGCCGGCAGGTCTGCAACTACAAGCCGCCGGCCTGCGCCGGTAAACGGGATGTCGAGATCAACGGCGCCTGCTGCGAGCAGGATGACTTGCGGCAGCGGCGCACGGGCGCGTTCACCACCCGATGACCACGCAATCGAAACGTGATCTGCATCCAATTCAACAACATGCGTCGCGGCGGTACTGCCCACCTGCGCACCAAGCCGCCGCCCAAGATCGCCATCGCCGCTCGCGCTATCTGGAAGAAAAATGTGCTTGGGGGCGTAGCTTTCAATCAGTGTCAGCACCGCAGCCAATTCGTGTTCGGGCTGGAAGCTATTTCGATCAAATTCTGGAAGAACAGCAACAAGATCGGCACCCGCCTCAATGAGGCTGCCGTTGAGTTCGCCCAGAACCACTGCGAGCACGCCGGTATCGGGTCCAGCGAGGATGGCCGCCGCCGCAATCGCCTGACGCGCATGATCGTCCAAACTGCCGCGATCCGAATGCGCAACCGCCATGTGCCACTGTCTTGGCGTTTCGCTGGTTCGCTGGGGCTTGTCAGCGGTTTCTTCGGAGACGGCGTCGCGTTTACGCACCACAATGCGGCGCAGGCCACTGGGGCCCGCATCTGCCACCCGCCGCGGATCTCTGCGAAGCGAACCGCTCATGCTGATGCCTCTAGCGCATTTGCGACAAGTTCTACTATGTCGAGGACTTCAGGCCGGTCTCCGGACACACCTTCAAGCATGGCCGTGCATTGCGGGCACGCAACAGCCACAAGCCGCGCCCCAGTTTCGCGAACATCGCCCATACGCATATCAGGAATTCTCTGCTTGCCGGGAATGTCCGTGAGTGGCGCTCCGCCCCCGCCGCCGCAGCAGCGCGCACGCGGTCCCGACCGCTGCATTTCTACCACGTTGAGCCCGAGCTTGCGCAGAAGCGCGCGTGGGGCGTCAAACTCGCCGTTGTAACGGCCCAGGTAGCATGGATCGTGATAGGTGAGCGGGCGCGCTTCGTCTGAAGGCTGCAAGGTGAGTCGCCCCTCGCTGACGAGCTCTGCGAGATATGTTGTGTGGTGGATCACGTCGTAGGTCCCGCCAAGTGCTGCATATTCGTTTTTGAGGCTGTGCAGCACGTGCGGGTCTGGCGTGACGATCCGCTTGAAGCTCAGCGCCTTGAACATCTCAATGTTGCGCATGGCGAGAATTTGAAACGTCGCTTCGTCGCCCAAGCGCCGGGCTGTATCCCCCGTGTCGCGCTCGCGGTCACCGAGCACGGCGAAATCAACCTTTGCGGCCTTCAGGACTTTTACCAGCGCGCGCAGCGTGCGCTGATAGCGCATATCGAACGCGCCTTCACCGGCAACCAACAGCACGTCGACGGCACGGCCGGGTTCAGCCGTAGCCACATCCAGATCAATCGCCCAGGAATAGCGGACGGTGTTCGAATAACCACTCTGCGTTTCGGTCTCTCGCAAATTGGCGAGCGTTTCGGCGGCTTTGCCGGGTGCGGCACCTTGAGTCAGATTGAGGTTGCGGCGCATGCCGACGATAGCGTCGACGTGCTCGATGAGCATGGGGCACTCTTCGACACAGGCCCGGCAGGTGGTGCATGACCACAGCGTCTGCGACTCGATCAGCCCCGGTACAATCGCGACGTTTGGAAGGCCGGCATGCTGGCCTGCGGGAATGCCCGGATAGGGACTGCCAGCATAAGCCAGATCGCTCTGACCCGCCTGACCGGCGACAAGATCTTGGATGAGTTTTTTCGGATTGAGCGGCTGGCCTGCTGCGAAAGCCGGGCACGCTGCCTCACACTTACCGCACTGAACGCAGGCATCGAAACTGAGGAGCTGATTCCAAAAAAAGTCTGTTGGCTTGGCGATGCCAAAGTCTTCTTTTTCAAGTTCGAGCGGTTTCAAACCCGTTGAGCGCACACCGCTGAACCGCTCAGGCCGAGGATGAAAGGCTAGATGCAGAAGCCCTGCAACCGCATGCTTCATGGGGCCGCCGGTGCCAATCCCCAATGCCAACTCGGCGGAGCCTGCGAGCAGGAGCAACGACGCTACGATTGCAACGCCCGCCGATAGCTGTTCGGGCGGCAACGCAACGAGTACCGCGAGCCCGGCTGCAAACGCCATCAGCGTATAGGGCAAACGGCTCCACGCCCCGCGCGACAATCGCGATGGCGTTTGCCGCCGCCGCAGCCAAATGAAGACCGCGCCTATCAACATAACCGCTGCAGCTGCCAAAATTGCCAGATCGAGCGGCCGCCAATAAAGCGCAAGGCCGTAGTTCAATCCGACCAGCGCCAGTGCTCCGACGGCACCTCCTGCCACCGCGATGTGCGTGCGCGCGATGTAGGGATCGCGCGCAACCACGTGGTGCAGATCGACGAAGTAGCGCTTGGGTATTGCGAGCAGGCCGCTCCATTCAACGTCCGTGTTCTGGCCCGCCGACCACAGCCGGGCACGCCGCGCCAAGCCAATGCCCAGTGTTGCGAGCGCCAGCCAGAACAGCACGGTGATGGCATGCGGGAGGGTCATGGCACCATCCAGGGGTCAGACCCTGCGGGTCTGACTCCATCACGAATTGCATAGCCAGTGCGTGGGGTCAGACCCGCAGGGTCTGACCCCGTACGTCCGATCTGAGCTGCAACGATAGCGCCCATCTTCAAAAATCCTTGCACAAGCGGAGACTGTCATAGATCGCGCCGTGGATGTTGTGCATCGAGACGCAATCGCCGACGCGGAAAAGCAGATATTTTCCGTTGCCCGTTTTTTCTTGCAGCGACGGCTGAGGCTCGGCCGCGTAGAGCGTATCGATGTCGGTTTGCCCGCGGTTCAGCGAACCTTCCTTTAGCGCCCAATAGAGCCGGGTGTCCGGGGTGATGCCATTCTCGATCACCACCTGATCGACGACGCGCTCTTCCAGTTGCGCCGTGTACTCGTTGCGCAAAACAGCAATCTTCTTGTTGCCCTCGGCGTAGACGCGCTCCAGCCCGTAGTTGGGCGTCGGGATGATGCCTTGCGAATACAGGCGCCGGTAGAAAATTGGAAACGTGGTGCCGCCCACATCGTCGGCGACCTTTACGTCGGGCGTCACCATTTCTACGGCGCTGCCGCGGCTGGCGATAAAATCTGCCGTGCCAAAACCGGCGTGCGTGCTGATGCCGTCGTACACGAGCACACTTTCAGCGGGCACCACTTTGCCGGAGAGAATATCCCACGCGCTGACCGCGAGGCCCTCATTCACGCCCCATTCTGCCACTTGACCGGTGTTGCTGTGCCCGCCAACGGCCAACACTACGATGTCAGGCTTTTCGGCCAAGATCATATCGGGCGTGGCTTCGACGCCAAAGCGGCGCTCAACTCCGAGGCGTTTGGTTTCCATGTCGAACCAGCGCACAATGCCGGCCATCTGCTCGCGTTGCGGGGCCTTCGAAGCCAGATTGATCTGACCGCCAACCGCGTCGCTCTTTTCAAAGAGCACCACATCGTGACCGCGAGAGCGCGAGACGCGCGCTGCTTCAAGACCCGCAGGTCCAGCACCAACGACCACCACACGCCGCTTGGTGCCCTTGGTTGGCGTGATGACATGCGGCATGGTTGCTTCACGCGATGTGGCCGCGTTTTGGATGCACAGTGTATCCTGACCCAGATACATCCGATCGATGCAATGATTGGCCCCGACGCACTGGCGAACCTGATCTTCGCGGCCCTCGCGGACCTTATTCATGATATGCGGGTCGGCGATGTGCGCGCGCGTCATGCCCACCATATCGACCATGCCGGCGGCCAACAGGCGCTCGGCCTGTGTGATGTCACGTATGCCTTGCGCGTGCAGGATGGGCACCTTCGAAACCGATCTTATGCCAGCTGCCAGCGACACAAAGGGCTCAGGAGGCAGCGCCATCGGCGGCATGCAATTGGCAAGGGAATTGTGCGTATCGGCCCCCGACCCGATCACACTTATGAAGTCGATGAGGCCGGACTCCGAGATTGTCTGCGCTATTTCTTTCGCCACCGGGTGATCAATGCCGTTGTCGTGGAATTCATCAGCACACATGCGCAAGCCCACGCAATAGTCACGCCCGACGGCTTCGCGCACAGCTTCCAGAACCTGCATGCCGAAACGCATCCGGTTTTTTAGGCTGCCGCCGTACTCATCTGTGCGTACGTTGCTGCGCGGCGACCAGAATTGATCGATCAACTGCTGGTGTGCTGCCGAAATCTCAATGCCGTCGAAGCCCGATTTCTGTACGCGCTTTGCGGCCAATGCAAAGTCGCGCACGATGCGCTTGATGTCTTCGATCTCGATTTCTTTGGCGTTGCCGCGATGTACAGGTTCGCGAATACCGGACGGCGATACGAGATGGGGCCAGGGATCGCCCGCGAAGGCCGAGCGGCGGCCCATGTGGGTGGCCTGGATCATGATCTTCATGCCGTGGCGGTGAACGGTCTCGGCCAGGCGCGCCATCGGCTCGATGACGCGATCAGTCGTCAGGTTGACGGGCCGCCAAGATCCTTGCGGAACATCGATCGAGACTGGACTAGAACCGCCGCAGATCGCCATACCAAGACCGCCCTTGGCTTTTTCTTCGTAATACCGGATGTAGCGATCACCCGGCATGCCGCCAGGTTCGGCATACACTTCGGCATGCGCCGTCGAGTAGATGCGGTTGGGCAGCGTGAGCTGATTGAGCTTCAGCGGCGAGAAGACATGCGGGTAGCGCATAGCATTGTTCCAAACAATTCCGGCTTAGACGCCGCGTGCCCCGCAAACAACATCCGCCTCGTCATCCTCGCCGCTCGAGGGCCCTTGAGCCCGAGTACGGCGGGGATCCAGCACAATGCTCGTCCGCAGGACTCCAGTTACCGTGTCTTCGACAACCTTATCGCTGGATCCCCGTCTTGCTCCAGCTCTGCTGTCGCGGGACGAGGATGACGTTTTCTAACAATAAACAACCGTCAGTGCCAAACCACCGAGTGACGTTTCCTTGTACTTTGACTGCATATCCTGCCCGGTCTGGCGCATTGTCTCGATCACCGCATCCAGCGACACTAGATGACTGCCGTCGTCCATCATGGCGAGGCGGGCGGCGTTGATCGCCTTCAAGGCACCCATGCTGTTGCGCTCGATGCACGGCACCTGCACGAGCCCGCCGATGGGATCGCACGTCATGCCGAGATTGTGCTCCATGCCGATTTCGGCGGCATTCTCGATCTGAGCATTGGTGGCACCCATCACAGCGGCAAGTCCGGCAGCTGCCATGGAACACGAGACACCGATCTCGCCCTGGCAGCCCATTTCGGCCGCAGAAATTGACGCATTCTTTTTGTACAACATGCCAATGCCGGCAGCGGTCATCATAAACTTCATAATGTTGTCGTGTTGGGTTGCCGGATCGCGCCCCGCATCGACGTACTTTGTGAAGTAATAGAGCACGGCCGGGATCACACCGGCCGAGCCGTTCGTCGGCGCAGTGACGACGCGCCCGCCGCTGGCGTTCTCTTCGTTCACGGCGATGGCAAACGCACTGACGACATCCATGGCTTTGAAGTCGCCGGTCAACTTGCCTTTGGCATCCGTAGCCTGCCGGTAGAGCGATGGCGCACGCCGCTTGACGTTCAAGCCGCCGGGCAGAATGCCTTCTGTTATAATGCCGCGCTCAACGCAACCGCGCATGACATCCCAGGTTTTCATCAGCTTGTCGCGCGTGGCGTTCTCGCCTTGATAGGCGAGTTCGTTGTGGCCGACGAGATCAGCAATCGTAAGACCGTTCTTGCTGCATTGGGCAAGCAGCTCGGCGGCGCTCGCAAAGGGGTAGCGCACGGGACGATGGGGAACTTCATCGTTGCCGCTGCGGCGGCTCGCCATGATTTCAGCGCGATCAAGAACCGCACCGCCGCCAATTGAGAAATAGGCGTTTGAGTAGAGAGCCGAACCCGCTGCGTCGAACGCTTCCAGCAACATGCCGTTTGGATGCTCCGCCAAAAACTGATCTTTGCACAGGATCAGATCGGTCAGTATCGCAAACGCGATATCGCGCGTTCCGCCCAGGGGCAGGCGGCCGTCGCGTTTGATCGCGGCCACGTTCTCACGGCCGGCGACCGGATCGACATCTTCGGGCACTTCGCCAGCAAGGCCTGCGATTACCGCGAAGTCAGTGGCGTGGCCGACGCCTGTGAGGGCCAGCGACCCATAGAGCGTGGCGCACACGCGGTCTGTGCGGTCGAACACACCTTTCGATCTAAGACCGTCGAGAAAGCTTGCAGCCGCCGTCATCGGGCCCACCGTGTGCGAGCTTGATGGCCCGACACCGATCCGGAAGACCTCGAAAACGCTATAGTTCATGACGCTGCTCCCGCGTCCGGACCTAGCTTGGCAATACCTAAGCCATAGGGCTGAGCCGCGCGTTCGAGATACCGCCAAATATAGTCCGCAAAGCTGCGCCGCAACAGGAGGGTGTAGCCGTCACCTGCGCGCCTCAGATAGACGGAAGACTTGCCGAATGTCGTGCCCACGACGCGGCCTTGCGTGAGATGAGCGAGATCATAAACCGTGCAGTGTGAGAGCACGTCGCGTGCATTGGCCCCTTGAAGAAGAACTTGCGTGTACCCGCCGGAGTTGTCCGTAACTTGGCTGCGGATGCCGGCAAGCCCCGCTGCCAGTTCCTTCAATAGAACCGTATGGCGATCGCGCGGACAAACGATCATCCATTCATCGGGCGAGAGCCACATCACTGTTGCTGTACCTGATTGCGCGAGTGTGCAAGGCTCGCAAGGCAGCGTTGTGGCAAGGGCTTTAGAGGCGGCTGCGACAAACGCCGCATCGCCTGTATTGCCACGCAAGCTGATGTAGGCCAGCCGCTGGATTTCGTTTGCCCACACACCGCAGCTTGTATCGATGGGCTTGGCCCTCGCCGCGAGCCCAAACGGATGCAGCGGCGATTGGATGACGGAAGCCAGATCAGCATTAGACATTCTGGCGCGCTCCTTCCGGATCGATAAACACCGCAGAGACGACCTTCACTTTATGGGCCGTGCCGCCAGCATAAGCATAGAGCACATCGCGGCCGGCCTTCTGGCCGTCTTCGCTGCGCCGGTTGATGCCATCTTTGACAACGGCCATGGCAATCGAACGGCCAAGCTCAGGGCTGAAATAACTCGATGTGACGTGCCCCAGCATGGGTACAGGCGGGCGAGTATGGTCGCTCTCGATAATTTGAGCACCTTCCGCCAGCACAATTTTCGGATCCTCGGTGAGGAGACCGACAAGCTGTTTGCGGTTGGGGCCAGCGGTATCGCTGCGCGTAAACGAGCGCTTGCCGATGAAACTAAACGGCTTCTTGAGCGAGACCGCCCAGCCCATATCAAGATCGTATGGCGTCATCGAGCCATCGGTATCCTGGCCAACGATGATGAAACCTTTTTCGGCGCGCAGCACGTGCATGGTCTCTGTGCCATAGGGCGTGATATTGAACTCTCTACCGGCATCCATCAGCGCTTCCCATACATGATGGCCGTAGCTCGCATCGACGTTCACTTCGAACGCCATTTCGCCTGAGAAGCTGATGCGGAAGACACGTGCGGGAACCCCCGCGACGGTGCCCTCGCGCCAATCCATGAATTTGAACGCGGCCGGCGAGAGATCAATGTCTTTGCAGACTTTGGCCAGAACTTGCCGGCTCTTGGGGCCCACGACAGCCGCCGTCGCCCAATGATCCGTGACCGATGTCATATAGATGTCGAGTTCAGGCCACTCGGTCTGGTGCCACAGTTCAAGCCAACCCATGACGCGGGCTGCGCCGCCCGTCGTCGTCGTCATCACGAAATGATCATCCGCCACGCAGGCCGTGACGCCGTCGTCCATGACCATACCGTTTTCATTCAGCATCAGTCCGTAACGGCATTTTCCGGGGGCGAGTTGTGTCCAGGCATTGGCGTAGATGCGGTTCAAAAACTCGCGCACGTCCTTGCCGCGAATGTCTATCTTGCCGAGCGTAGACGCATCCATGATGCCGGCGCTTTTGCGTACCGCGAGTCCTTCACGCTGGACGGCGGCGTGCATATTTTCGCCGGCTTTCGGGAAGTACCAAGGCCGTAGCCATTGCCCGACAGGCTCGAACTCAGCCCCGCGTGCAACGTGTGAGGCATGCATGGCAGTGTACCGGCGCGGCTCAAACGTATCGCCTTCGTGCGCACCAGCAAGTGTGCCAAATGTGACCGGCGAATAAGCCGGGCGATAGGTCGTGGTGCCAACTTCGGGGATTGATTTGCCGAGCACGTCGGCTGCAATCGCAAAGCCGTTGACGTTCGAGAGCTTGCCCTGATCGGTTCCGAACCCAAGCGCCGTGTAACGCTTGATGTGTTCGATTGAGCGGTAGTTCTCGCGCACGGCCAAATGAATGTCGGACGCTGCCACATCGTTTTGGAAATCAACAAATGCCTTCTTGCCATGACCTTCCGGCTTGCCATCGGGCACGCGGAAAATGCGCCGGGCGGGAGACACTTGCGGTTCGCTGGTCTTGAGATCGAAAGACGATGACGCAATTTTACCAAGGCTCGTCACGATTTCGCCCGACACTTCAACGGTCTGCTCAAGGGCGGCCTGCAAACCGAACGCGCCCGTGATCGCGCCGGCGCAATAGATACCGGCCTTCGCGCGCCCGTTTGCGGACACGACAAAAGCGAGCTTGCCCTCGTCCCACGTGGGCCTGCCGCCATCGTGGCAGAACAGATGCACGGTGGGCGAAAGGCCGCCCGAACTGCCCAGCGCATCACAGGCGACAAACGGGCCGTTGCCGGCCACGGCATTGCGCGCGCCATCGAGCTGCACCAAGTGGGCACCGGTAACAGCGCGTCCGCCGTGAGCTTCGGCAATGCCGTATCCGGCCAGCACGTCGACACCTGCAGCGCGGGCGCGGGACTGCCATTCAGAATTGGAGACAGACCGCGTATCGGCGATAGTGACTTCACACCCGGCCTTGGCCAGATCGCACGCGCCTTGATAGACGAGATCATTGCTCGTCAGCAGCAGGATGCGTTTGCCGCACGCCACGCCGTAGCGGTTGAGGTAGGTGGTCAAGGCCGACGCGGTGAGAATGCCGGGCGTATCGTTGTTGCCAAACACCAGCGGCCGCTCAATCGCCCCCGTCGCCAGCACGACCCGGTCCGCACGAATGCGATGCAACCGCTGACGCCGCGCATTTTCGACGCGGCTCGCGGGTGGAACGTGATCCTGAAGCTGCTCGACAGCCTGGATCATATTCATGTCGTGCAAGGCAAAGGCACTGGTGCGCGATTTGATTTGCACGTTCGGCAGGCCGGCGAGTTCAGCAATCGTTTCCTTCAGCCACGCGCCTGCGTGTTTGCCGCCGATGTCACTTGAGGGGGACGACAGCAGCCAGCCACCCGGTTCGTTCTGCTCGTCGAGCACCAAAACCTTCAGACCTGCGCGGCCCGCGATGAGCGCCGCCAGCAAACCGCACGCCCCGCCCCCCGCCACCAGCACTTCGGTGTGGTGATGCTGGTGATCATACGTTTCAGGATCGGGCTCACGCGGCGTGGATCCATAACCGGCAGCCTGGCGGATGATGTGCTCGAACGTGGGCCACAACGCACGAGACTGGAACGTTTTGTAATAAAAGCCAGCGGCCATGAATCGCGCAAAACGTCCGCCGAAACTCTTCAAGTCGAATTCGAGAGACGGCGACCCCGTGGTGCGGCGGGCGGCAAGC
This sequence comes from Hyphomicrobium sp., assembly GCA_031409575.1. Classification (GTDB taxonomy): domain Bacteria; phylum Pseudomonadota; class Alphaproteobacteria; order Rhizobiales; family Hyphomicrobiaceae; genus JANNFX01. The sequence goes on along the minus strand of JANNXL010000158.1, from coordinate 3,370 downwards.
CCATCATACAGCTCAACCTGCGTCGCCTTGAGATTGGGGATGGTTACGGCGCCGTCTTCCAGCTGCACCAGCGCGTTCGGCTCTTCGGGTCCTGCGCCGACAATGCCGCGCGGGCGCCCATACTTAAAGCTGCGTGCAACCATCCGAGTGTTGTTGGCAAGCAGGGCCGACGCCAGCGTATCGCCCGCGAACCCCGAATGCCGCGCGCCGTCAAAGCTGAAAGACAACGGCTTATTGAAATCGACCCGCGCAAGCGGGTGCTGAACACGGAAGCTCGTCATGCAGCACCGCCTTCGGCGTCAAACAACTTGCGCGCCTCGGGTAACGTCCACGCGCCTTCTATGGCGTGATTGGCGGTATGGCGCTTGACCACAAAATACTTGCGGCACCCCGTGGCGTGCGCCCACATTTCCCAATGCCAGCCCTTCGGGTTTTTGCGCATGAACAGGTAATCGCCCCAAGCCGCATCATCGAGCGCTTCAGGAGCGAGCGGCCGCGCGATGAAGGCTTCGCCCGCATAGCTGAACTCTTCTTCTTCGCGCTTTTCGCGGCAATACGGACAGGTGAGAACGAACATGCGTTTGGTCCTGAAACTAATGTGCGACGCCCGCTGCGCCATGTTCGTCGATAAGGTGTCCGGTCGAAAAGCGATCGAGATTAAACGCGCGGTTCAACGGGTGCGGTTCGTCGTGAGCAATTGTGTGAGCAAACACGTTGCCAGAGCCCGGCGTTGCCTTGAAGCCGCCGGTGCCCCAGCCACAGTTGAAGTAGAGACCTTTGATTTTGGTCTTTGAAATGATCGGGCAAGCGTCGGGAGTTGTGTCGACGATGCCGCCCCACTGCCGGTTCATTCGCACACGCGAGAACATTGGGAACAATTCGATAATGGCCGCCGCCGTATGCTCGATCACGTGCGGGCTGCCGCGCTGCGAATAGCTGTTGTAATGGTCGATGCCGGCACCAATCACCAATTCGCCCTTGTCGGACTGGCTGATATAGCCGTGCACCGCGTTCGACATCACAACCGTGTCGAGACACGGCTTTAGGCTTTCCGACACGAAGGCCTGTAATGGATGGCTCTCGATCGGCAAGCGGATGCCTGCCATCTTGGCCATCACGGATGAATGTCCTGCCGCAACACAGCCAACCTGATCGGCCGCGATATAGCCGCGAACTGTTTGGATACCCTTGATGCGGCCGCCGGAGATATCCATCCCCGTCACTTCGCAGTTCTCTATAATGTCGACCCCATATTTGCTGGCGGCGCGCGCGAACCCCCATGCCACTGCGTCATGCCGGGCGACGCCCGCGCGCGGCTGGAAACTGGCCCCAAGAATGGGAAAGCGCGTGCTTTTCGAGGCATCGATGAGCGGAATGCGGCGCTTCACTTCCGCGCCGTCGAGTACCAGTGCGTCGATACCGTTCAAATTGTTGGCATTCACGCGGCGCGCGATATCGCGCATGTCTTGCAGATTGTGGCCGAGGTTGAACACGCCGCGCTGGCTGAACATCACATTGTAATTAATGTCTTGGGTCAACCCCTCCCAGAGTTTAAGCGCGTGCTCGTAGAGCATCGCCGACTCGTCCCAAAGGTAGTTCGAACGCACGATGGTTGTGTTGCGCGCCGTGTTGCCGCCGCCAAGGTAGCCCTTCTCGATGACTGCTATTCCGCGAACGCCATGCTCTTTGGCGAGGTAGTACGCTGTTGCAAGCCCGTGCCCGCCCGCGCCGATGATGATGACTTTATAAGACGGCTTGGGCTCGGGGCTGCGCCAAGCCGGATCCCAGCCCTCGTTGTGGCCAAGACCCTTCTTGAAAAGCGACCAGACGGAATAGTCTTTTTTCACGAGACCCTCGAGCGCTCGAGATCGCGGCCGTGGTGGCCGTGCGGCCCGCTGAATGAGGGCCATTTATTGTTAGCCAAGTCCACCGCCATTCGTCCAGCAGGACAAGACGCCAACTTGTCCATTTGCGACAGGGGTGTGGAGACGTCCCGGCGGCGTCCCGCATCGTTGACATCAAAGGCGCTCTCGTTTCAAAGCACACGCCATGACACTCTTCCAAATCTACCATCGTGTGATCGCGCTTTTGGCACCCGAGAGGGCGCTGGCCATTTCGCTGGCGCTCGCCAGCGTCGCCATAGGGCTCGTGCAGCTGGCCGAACCCATTTTATTCGGACGCGTCGTCGATGCGCTGTCGAAGGGCGACGCTGCATTTCCCATCATCGGCATTTGGGCCGCGTTGGGGCTGTTTGGCATCGGAGCCGGAGCCCTGGTCGCAACCTTCGCCGACCGTTTGGCGCATCGCGCCGAGGCTTGATGCGAAGACGTCGAGTGTTTTCTTAGAAACATCGACGCCGATCCATTGAGCGTGAGCATTCATCCGGTCCCTGCCTTGTCTGCGGCGTCTTGCGCCAAGCAACCGTTCGGGTTCAGAATGGCGCGGGGCGGGATCTTGCTACGAACGGGCTCGCGCCCGAGGTTGGGTTCGATCTCCGACCCCGCGAGACGGCTTCCTTGGAGGCCGTCTCACCCCAATATGCCACAACGGAAAGAGACAAGGTTGGGTTAGCGCGTCAGCGCGTAACCCAACATTGGCCACAACGTGCACGGCGTTGGGTTACGGCGCGCTGCGCCTAACCCAACCTACGGTCCGGCATATATGGGTCCAGCTCCGCCCAACGTCACAACTTATGCGCCATACGCTTGCGCTTGGTTTCGAGATAGCGCTTGGTGTGCGAGCTGGGCAGGCGAATGCCGCTCATCTGTCGTGTTCCCTGCGAAACTGCGGCTGCAGGTTCACCCTGACATCCTTGCGCTATCGAGGCGCCAACCCCCGCTCGACAGCCATCAGAGGAGTGAGCCATGTACCGCCATATCGCCGCCGCCGTAGTGATCGCCGCGTCTTTCACTTTGCCCGTTGCCAGCGCACAAGCCGGTTTCTTCACAGATGTAGCCAAGGGCACGGTCAGTAACTCCGCGCGCCATGCGAAACAGGCCGTGAAGGATACAGCTGATTTAAGCCGCCTTGTCGGCCGATGCGCCCTCAATCGCGCCACAGGCCGCCAGTGCTGACATGACGGCACCTGCTGCCCCGAAGGTTGCCAATTCCGGCGGCTTATGGCCCGCAACATCCTTTGCGCGCTCCACTCGGGATGTCTGGTAACCGGCCATGACCGGCCCTAAAAAAAATTCTCACCCAAAGTTATCCCCGCCCTCTCCCGCCGCGCGCATACTGCTCTCGTCCCACCCACGGGGACGTGCTCGAGACCGTCTTGAAGCGCGTGGGTATGAACGGGAAGCGCGCCAGTAATGGAGCGGGAAACGTGAGCGGATGCATCAGGGCGGCACTCCGGGGTTAACGCCCCTGG
>JANNXL010000157.1:0-2172 GCA_031409575.1 Hyphomicrobium sp. | reverse complement strand
TAGGGCCGCCGGCGCACGGCTTCGGTCAGCGCGCCGCCCTCTTCGTAGCCGACGTAACCCGGAGGCGCGCCGATCAAGCGCGCAACGGAATGCTTCTCCATGTACTCCGACATATCGATGCGCAGCAGCGCGGCCTCGTCGTCGAACAGGAAGCCCGCGAGCGCTTTGGTCAGCTCGGTCTTGCCGACGCCCGTTGGCCCCAGGAACATGAACGATCCCATGGGACGGTTGGGGTCCTGCAAGCCGGCCCGCGCGCGGCGCACCGCCGTCGAGACCGCGATTGTCGCCTCTTCCTGGCCGATGACGCGCTTGGCCAGTGCATCTTACATCTTCTGCAGCTTGTCGCGCTCGCCTTCGAGCATTTTTTCGTCCGGCACACCGGTCCAGCGCGACACGACCGCCGCGATCTGGTCAGGTGTTACAGCTTCCTCAACCATTGCCCCAAGGCTTGCGGTTGATTCGATTGTACTTAGACGCTTTTCAAGCTCGGGGATGTCGCGATACTTGAGTTCGCCCGCGCGCACCAGATCGCCGCGCCGCTGAACCTGATCGAGTTCGTTGCGGCGCGTTTCCAGTTCTTCTTTAATTTTCTGCGCCGAGCCGAGCTTCTGCTTCTCGCCCTGCCAGCGCGTGGTGAGCGCTTCAGACTTCTCCTGGAGATCGGCGATACCCTTGTCGAGCTTGGCCAGCCGGTCTTTAGAAGCCGCATCCGTCTCTTTGCGTAAGGCTTCGCGCTCGATCATCATCTGCATCAGATCGCGATCGATGGTGTCGAGTTCTTCGGGCTTGCTATCGACTTGCATACGCAGGCGCGATCCGGCCTCATCCATCAGATCGATGGCCTTGTCGGGCAGGAACCGGTCGGTGATGTACCTGTTCGAAAGCGTTGCCGCCGCCACAAGCGCGCTATCGGTAATGCGCACGCCGTGGTGCAACTCGTACTTCTCTTTCAGGCCGCGCAAGATCGAGATGGTGTCTTCCACCGACGGCTCTCCGATAAACACCGGCTGAAAGCGCCGGGCGAGTGCCGCATCCTTTTCAATGTGCTTTTTGTATTCATCGAGCGTGGTCGCGCCGACGCAGTGCAATTCACCGCGCGCCAGGGCAGGCTTCAGAAGGTTGCCGGCGTCCATCGCGCCTTCGGACTTGCCGGCCCCGACAATGGTATGCAGCTCATCAATGAAGAGAATGATGCCGCCGCTTGCCGATTGCACCTCGGACAGCACGTTCTTGAGCCGCTCTTCGAATTCGCCGCGGTACTTTGCGCCAGCGATGAGGGCCCCCATGTCAAGCGCCAGGAGCTTCTTATCCTTGAGGCTTTCGGGAACGTCACCTTTGATGATGCGCTGCGCCAAGCCTTCAGCAATGGCTGTCTTGCCGACTCCGGGTTCGCCAATCAGAACGGGATTGTTCTTCGTGCGCCGCGACAGCACTTGAATGGTGCGGCGGATTTCCTCGTCCCGCCCAATCACCGGGTCGAGCTTGCCTTGGGCTGCCGCCTCGGTCAGGTCGCGAGAATAGCGCTTCAGGGCATCGTAGGCCTGTTCGGCGGATGCACTGTCTGCGGTCCGGCCCTTGCGCAGATCGTTGATCGCGGCATTGAGCTTGTCCGGAGTTGCGCCAGCATCACTAAGGATGCGGCCGGCATCAATTGCCTTTTCCAACGCAAGCGCCAGCAGCAGACGTTCAGCCGTGACGAACTTGTCCCCAGCCTTTTCAGCAATTTTTTCGGCGGCATCAAAGACGCGCGCGGTCTCGGGCGCCACGTAAAGCTGGCCGGAACCGCCGCTAACCTTGGGGCGCTTGGCGAGCACGCGTTCAACGGCAGATAGGGCCTCACGCGAACGCCCGCCAGCACGGTCTATGAGGCCGCTGGCCAAACCTTCCTCATCGTCGAGCAGGACTTTCAAAAGGTGCTCGGGGGCAAATTGCTGATGCCCTTCGCGCAGCGCAAGCGCCTGGGCGGCTTGAACAAAGCCCTTGGAGCGGTCGGTATACCGGTCAAAATTCATGGATCATTTCCCTTCACAGCGCGTTGACTTCACCCCCTGGGGGCATGAAGAAAACGACGTAATCTTAGGTCAGGAAGAGCGAATTGATCCAATTGGCAACAAAGAGCAACCTGAAATACAGATATAGGAAAACTTACCTGATGGAAAAGAGCCAGAAAAA
>JANNXL010000156.1:0-8684 GCA_031409575.1 Hyphomicrobium sp. | reverse complement strand
CTTGCGAGCCGGCGCAGAAAACCGGTCGAGCCAAGTTATCATGTCCTGCACGCGGTCTAGTTCACCATAGAACCGGATCAATCCGAGGTCACGCGCTGCCTGTGCCGTGAGTTGCCCTTCGACCAACGCCCTGATCACGGGCTCGCCGGTGACGACGACCACGTCGCCGGTAGTGGGGCCAGCAGTATGTGGTGTCATGGTCAGTCCTGAACCTTCAGGCACGAAGCGGGTCCACAACACGGGGCCAAGCAGAACAATCGAGAATGCCACCGCCGGCTTGTCATCGATGGCGAGAGATAGCTTGTCACGCAGACTGCCCAGCCGGGCCATAGCTGTGTCGAACTTGGTGCGCCCCGCGACAAAAGACTTGCCTTCGACCGGAAGCTCGTCGCGTGGAAGCACGCCATCGAGCTGCGCCTGCCATACCGCAGACGTCACATACAGTGACTTTGGATAGACGAAATTGAGCATGCCGCGCCGGAACGTGACGCTGTTGGGGTCTTCGAAACCGCAGGCCAATGCGCAATTCACCCCGGCGGCCAGAGCGACCGCCGAGATCAGCGCTATGAATTGCCGCCTGCGCGAGGTCACGGCGTGTACCAGATGGGTGACGTGTAGGCGCGCTCCTGAATGCTGGCCGGCACGTCTGCCGGCAACTTCACACCAAAGACCTTTGCGTCATACGTCGTCCAGCGCGGCGTCGGGATTTCGAGTACGCGAACGTAGTAGAAGGCGCGCTGCTTGGGATCGAAGGTAGGGTCCTTCCAGAAAGCGGTGAGGTACGGCGACCCAATTGCGTTCGTGTAACTGGCTTCCGGCACGTTGACGGTGTTACCTACAGCGGGGAGCTTACCGTCGCTACCAGCCTTGCGGTCGCCCGACCATGCCACGTCGAAGACCTGTTCTTGCGCCTTGCCGTCGCCGTCGAGCCAGCCTTTGATAACCTGCACCCGATCGAGGTTTGCGCCGTCGGCGTCACGCATGGCGCGGATCAAAAGGGACGGCGCTTTTCCGGCTGGCGCGGCCTTGAGATCGCCGCCCATGGGCACGCCACGCGCGTAACCCTGTTCGGCGAAATCTGATTGATCGAGATCGGCGGCTGCAAAGTCAAAGCCGCCGAAGACGCGCACAGCCAAGCGTGTGCCGGTGGTCGCATAGACCTCTTTGCGAGACATTGCATCCCAAAGGGCCTCGCGGGTGTTGTCGCGCGACCAGACGGCGGCAAGACCAGATGCACTGGTTTCCCGCGCGAGGTGCTGGGTCTTGCGCTCACGGCCCGGCGGCACACGGCCAATAATGGCTTCGTCAAACCGAATTGGATCGGCGGACGGCTCGAGCAACGCCACCTTGCCGAAGAAATTGTTCTCTGCTGTTGAGGATATGCCGGTGTGCATGTCGGTCGATCCGATCATGCCAAACTTGAACGGGTTCACGCCGAGCTTGGCTTCATAGGCGAGGCCACGTTTGAGCGCTTCGCGTGTATATTCCCGAGGCAGCATGTCGGGCGTCTTGAGTGACGGGCCGAAGCTGCCCTGATCCCAACGCTCGAAGTTCGCGAACTCGTCGTTGAGCGAAAGCCCAGGGTGTGTTTCGCCATCGCCCTTAGGCTGGGTGGTTTCGTAGATTGGCTCCCACCGCATGCGGCGCTCAGCATAGTCGCGATCAATCGGTTTCTTCGTCGTCAACGTCACGTCGTCGAACATGAGGCCGTTTGAAAGGTTGCCGTTGTGCGGGATCGCCAGCATCCTGCCGCCGGTCTTTTGTTCGTAGTCCGCCATCCATTTCCACAGGACCTCTGGATCGCCAGTGTCGTAGAAGGAAAGCGGAATGATCTGGTCAGCCTTGTCCTTGCCGTCACGGAAAAGCACGTTGCGGTGCAAGTTGTCGCCGTTTGGACCCGAGGTCCACTCGAAGCCAATGATGGCGGTAAATAAACCCGGCTCATTGTATTTCTCGGCAGCAGCCGTGAGGCGCTGCCACACGGGACGCGCCATAGTGCTTTCCTGCCCCTTGAATGGGTCCTTCAACTCCTGCATCGCCGCGACCCACATATTGAATGCGTCGGAACCTTTTCCCTCCTTGACCAGATCATGAACCTTGCGGCCCCATTCTGACTTGAGCAGCGCTGGATCGGATTCCGAGATCATCGGAGCGAGACCGAGGTTCTCGGCATGATCGGCGATGACCAGAAAGTCGAGAGGGCGCTGGAGTTTGACCGGCAGACCCGTGTTGGATGTGATCTGTTCTCCGCGTGCAAACCGATAGGCTTCCTCGGGCCCCACAATGGCTCCCGCCATTCCTGCGTCGGCCGAATACGCTGTATGGAGATGCGTATCCCCGAAGTACACGCGGTTTGGGAAGCTCTTCGATGGGTAGGGCGAATACGTGACCTTGGCGCCTGACGGGCCCGGCGCGTCCTGCGCCTTGACCCCGCCCGCAAGCGCAATCGTCATGACGGCAGCGGCCAGAACTCTTCTCTTAATTATGATGTTGAACTCCTGATGGTCAATGCCTTCGGCTGGTAGTTTTTCCACTATGTAGGCGCGTCCCGTCACTGTCAAAACCGGCTCATGCCTTGAATCCCCCAAACCGCTCAAGACGACTTGACTTAAACATGCGCTCCGAACCAAAATTGTAACGGCATGCACAATGTTTCCGGCGCTCAAGAAAAATTTGACCTTAGGCAAGCAAGCGCATTCGCGTGCTCAAAAGGCTGGCTTTCGAGACAATCAATTGAATTCCAGAAGGGCCTGTGTGGCAAGGCGAAACTCAAATCCTTCGCCAAGAACGAGCCGGTGTTCCACGTCGAGGACAAAGCGCCGGAGATCTACTGCCTCGTCCAGGGTGTGCTTCTGACGTTGGTCGTTCATCCTGTTTCTGGACTGTTGGCGGGCAATGTCATCTACCCGGGTGATTGGTTCGGCGAGCCCGCTGCCTTGGGCCGGCGGCCGCGGCTGACGTCGGTTCACGCCCGGCTGCCGAGCCAGGCCATCGCCGTCTCGCAGGTGGCGGTGGAAAACATGCTCGCGTCTAATCCGAGCTTCAACAGCCCTTTCTTCGATCTGATGGCCAACAATGCCGAACAATACATGCTGCACGCCGTCGATCTCTTGATCCAGGACCCGGCACTGCGCCTGCGCTCGCGATTGCTGACGCTTGGCGGCCGCAGGATCAACTACTTGCCACCCTCGCCCGTGAGCATTCCCCTGTCGCAGGATGAGTTGGCGGCAGCTTCGGGCCTGTCGCGCAGGCTGGTCAACCAGCTTCTGAGCGACCTCGAACGAAAGGGGATTTGCGAACTGCGTTATCGCGAAATCAGGATCAACGACATGCAGGCCCTGGCGCGCATGCAGGATGGCCCGCCCCGATGCCAGCCGGCTATTTGAGTATTCCTGACGTCGCCCGCTTTTCGAACACCCAGAGCGATTGTCTTTCGCGCGTGCCGGATTTTCTTTCCCGGCTTGCCGGCCCCGGACACATCAGCCATTTTGTGGCCGAGGATGCAGTCGCTGCGGCGGGTGGCGCTGTTGTGTTCTTCACCGCATGGCTCGCCGCGAGGCTGCGTCGAAGGCATGGACGCGGACTGAGGTTGCACCGCTTCAGGGCGATTTGTTCGCCAACACTCGATGACAATCGGCAAAGTGCTCGTGCCGCCGCATGCGCAGCGGGACAACATGTCTCGAAACGCTGTTTGCTATGCGTTTGCTAGCGAAAATCCGGGGTTCTGAGACCGCGTCTAACCCATTGAAAAGATTGGTGCCGCTTAGGTGACTCGAACACCTGACCCCGTCATTACGAATGACGTGCTCTACCGGCTGAGCTAAAGCGGCAAACCGGAGTAAGGTGCAGGGGATAGCCGCTCACGCCGGTGATTGCAAGCTGACTGTTGGCAGCCCTTTGCCGGGGCTGCAAACGGCTCTGTTCAGCGCCCTAAGACAGTCTGTAAGGCCATGGGCGATGCTTTTCGACGCTGTCGCCGATGTCCGTATCCGGGCCTGGATCATCAGGGGCGTACCGAGGCAAAATGCCGGCCGTCTGGTCGATGAGCCCGTTCGGGTTCGACGCAGTGCTTTTGTTTGCGGCCTTTGGGACCGATTGAGGTGCAGAACTGCGCGCGCTGGATGCTGTTGCCGCTTGCTTTATGATAATTGTTGCCGTCTGCGGATCGGCTGAAAGGCCCGGTGCCGTGCGCTGCAGATTGGCCGTTCGAGTGCTTCCGCTGGGCCACTCCGCGTGGTGACCGCTTGGCGATGTTTCAGCGGCTGTTGCCATCGGCTCACCACGGTCGCTGCCGCCATGTCGGGCACGATGAGGTTGGGACATGGCGGCGTCGGCATCTTTGGGTTCACCCTCAATAGTCTCCGCGTCTTCGGCCAATCGGGCAGACGGCCGGGGCGATGTAGCCGTGACGGCTTTCGCTGCCCTCAAGTCGTCAGATTGGCTGAAGCGTGCCGGCGCACCAGCGGCAGTTTTGCCCGATCGAACTGGTTTACCCTGCCGTTCGCGTATCTCATCGGGCTGGGCGATGCCCCGCTCAGCACCGCGCTGCTCATCGCGGCCGGTTGGGCTTGATGCTGCGGACGCCGGTGCCGCTTTGGCAGCATCGCGCGCCCTAACTGCATCAACAGCTTCAACTTCGCTCGCAGTGCCGCCGGCCTCGGGCTCGCTGTCGATAAGCTGATCAAGCGCCATCAGATCGTCCAGTGATGAACTTGTCCCCATCACGCTGGTGGCCATATCAGGTTCATCAACCGGCACGCGCCACTGGAACGCATCGAGTGCTCCCGTTACGGGCGAAGCCGGAGCCCACGAATCTGAGACCACGCCATCGGCGGTCCAAGCCGGATCGCGCGGGGCGTGGACAGCGCGGGCAAGCCACTGGCGCACGCGGCCCTTATCGCCATGCTGCTCTTTTTCAATGCGCGCCATGAGCGTGGCGACGCGGCGCGTCAAACGGCCTTCGAGCAGCGGCGAAAGGGCGTCGCGCGCCTGATCGAAGTCGTGGGCTTCGATGGCCGCATTGGCGACCGCAATCGCGCCTTCGCTTGAGTGCGGACTGAGGGCTGCCAATTGCTTGACGCGATCGAGCCGGTCGCGCGGGCTGTCGCCGATGCGGGCGTAAGCGTACACCGTCGCGAGATCGGGATGTGGCGCACGCGCCCAGGTCTTTTGCAGAACCTTCGCCGCCTTCGACGTGTTTCCGCGCGCCGCCAGCAGGCGCCCTGCAATAACGGCTGCGGGCACAAGGTCTTTGGCCAAGGCGTGGGCCTCAAGGGCAAGCCCCAGCGCCTTATCCGCTTGGCTGTCTTCCAAAGCCATTGCCTGCCCCGCCAGCAGCACCGCACGTCGGCGGTCCAGCGCCGGTTTTTCAAACGCCCCGTGCTTGCGCGCCAAGTTGAGCGTTTCGAGCGCACGGCCCCAATCGGAGTCTTTGCATTGCAGTTCAAACAGGCCTTCGACCGGCCACGACAGCTTGGGGTTGAGTGCCACCGCCCGCTCGGCGAACTGGCGCTGCGCCTCGGTCTCGCCTTCGCGGGCCGCTTCCAGATAGAGGCCCCGCAGACCCAACTGCTCGGTATCGGGTGCTGACAGCATGGCTTCAAATATCCGCCGCGAGGTAGCGCGGTCGCCCGACAACTGAGCCGCTTGGGCGCGCAACAAATGCGTGAGCGGTTCGTTTGGCAGCGACTTGCGCGCTTGCAAAGCATACCGCGTGGCGGTGGCACGGTCTCCCGCTCCAATCGCAATCATGCCCGACGACAGGGCATCGAGCCCGCGCTGCTGGCGGCGCTTGGTGAGGAAGTGGCTGACCGCGGCTGGGCTCGTCCAGATTTGCCGCAGGATCGTCCAAGCGCAGATGCCGAGCGCGGTGAGCACAGCCGTTAACACGACGACTTGAAAGACGGTGGGTTCCGCGTGGTAGCCCTGCCAATCAACGGTGATAGTGCCTGGGTTATCGGCAAGCCAAGAGAACCCAAACGATAGGCCGAGGATTGCAGCGAGGAACAGTACGAGACGCGTCATGTGAAGCAAACCTTGGCTAAGGCAACCGGACGGCTAGAACTTGTATATCGGCGTTTCAACGGGCTGCGCGCTGCCTGAGGCATCCGCCTTCTTGCCTGTCAGCGATGCTTTGAGACCCTCTTCAACGGCAGCTATCGCCGTATCAACGGCATGGCGGGCTTCAACCTTCGCCAGCCAGTCTTGCACCGGTGGGGCCGCGCGCGGCGGCAGCTCCTTGGCCAGTGTTAGAATACTCTCAAGCTGGCCGTCGTTCAGCGCCGTCTCAATGCGCGCCATCACTGCCTCCGCACTCTTGTCGTCGGGATCGTGACTGACCTTGCGCACGCGCACCGCCGACTTGGCACCCGCGAGCAGCCGGTCCATCACGGATCCCTCCATGACAGCGCTTTCTGCATCGATCGCCGCTGAAATTATCGGGCTCAGCTCCTTCTGCAGCTCTGGAAGCGTCTTCACGCCGGTTTCCTGATAGCGGTCGAGAACCGAGAGATCGACTTTGCCGGTCGCGGCTTTTCGCACGTCGGCCAGTTCCTTGGCATAGCCTTGGCCGCGCTCAAGCGCACGCTTCAGGTTGGCAAGTTCCAGGGTGACGACAATGCGCTCCGCACTCACTTTGCGCTCGTCTTCGCTTTTGACTATGGCGGCGAGGTTTAACTCAAGGGCTGACAGTTTTTCACTGACCGGCGAGATAGCGGAGGCAACGTCGGATGGCCGGGCAACCGAACTCAGCTGGGTGTCGACAGCACTCTTTAAGCCCGTGAGTGCGCTCGTCAGCTTGGCGGAATCTTCCTGCACCACTTGCACAGTGGCAGCCAAGCGCTCGCTTTCAGATTTTTGAACTTCGATGTTCTGACCGAGCCGCGCCGCGTCCGTTTTAAGGCCCGCCAGCTCCCGATCCAGCCGCTCGGTTCCCGTGCGCGCCTTTTCGCTGGCTTCGGAGGCGGCCGCGAGTCGCGCCTCAAGCTCAATGATCAGGCCTTTGCGCACTTCGTTGAGTTTGGTGTTGAAGCCAGATTCGAGATCGGAGACCTTACCGGTCACGGCCGCAAGTCCTTGGATGCGACCCTTGTCGGCATCGGTGCCGGCTGCAGCGGACAGCGTGGCGAGGCGCTCTTCGAGCTTTTGCAGGCGCTCACCGGCATTGGCGTCGGCAACCTCTTTGACCGCGTCGGCGGCGGCGGCCTTGGCTTCCGCCACGAGGCTTGCTTGCGCCGTCTCAAGAGCTTTGACGGCGGCCGCCGTCTCATCGACTTTGCCAAGCCGCGATGACAATTCAGCGATCTGTTCGGCAGGTCGCACGCCGGCCTTGGCTGCAGCTTCGAGCGCCGCAATGCGCTTTTGCAAATCGTTGGCCGTTTCTTGAATGGCTGAGCCCGGCAGTTTGAGACCGAGCAGAGGAGCGGCCTGATCGGCTCCCAACAAGGCCAGCGCTCCGCCTGCGAGGCCAGCTAACAGATGCGTGACGATGCGCGGCTTGCCCACACCAACGGGCGGCGGCATGGCTTTTTCAGGCGATGGACCCTTTGGCGGCATGTTCGTCTCAGCTGGCTTTGATGGACCGCTGGATTTCGGTTCGCTCGATTTGGTGTCGCCGGCTTTTGCTTCGGCCGGTTTTGTGTCCACAGGTTTGGCTGGCCCGTCTTTGTCAATAGCTGCGGCCGGCGTCAGCGGCGGCACCATCGATGTGCCCTTGACCTCAATCGCTTTGAGATCGAGCGTCGCGTGCGGGCGCTTTCCGGCATCTGGCGTTGAGGGATCCGGTTTATCGGTCATCGTCTTGTCAAAACTCCCAACTTTCAAACGCACTTTAAGCCTTACGGCGTCACGATAGACTGGCGCATCTTTATGACGCCTTTGGTGCCAAATTCTAAGGCCAAACAATGTCTAACGAAACTGTTCTGTTAGCTTGGCAACCGCGACAAGTATTTCTTCCAGATTTGGCTTTGCGGCGATCACGATCTCGCGAGGTTTGAGGGCCTGAATTTGCGCGGCCACGGCCTCCGACAAGCATACAAACGCCAGTTTCCGGGCGGGTGCTTCCAGCCCCTGGGCCACGGCCCTGCCAGCGAACGTCTGCGCCGTAATGGGCGACATCAGCACGACCGCGTCAAGCACGCCCAGCGCGAGATCATCCGCAACGCCAGGGGGGAACGCCGCGACCGGCACTGAACGGTACACAACCGGCTGGCGAAGCGTGAATCCAAGCGGGGCAAGCGCTCCGGCCAAATCGAAGGCGAGTTTATCGCCGCTGACGTGCACGAGGATATCTTTGGCAGGATCGAGATGCTGTTTGATGAGGGACAGAAGATCGGCTGCAGCTGCGGGCCCCTCAAAAATCTGGTCGAAGCCAAGTTCCCGAGCCAGTGCGGCGGTGCCAGGCCCCACCGCAAACAGCGGCACTGTGAGGACGCGCGGACCCAGCTGCGGCACTTGACTTTGCAGCCCGCGCAGCCCGTTTCGGCTTGTGGCAATCACAGCCGTGCAATCGCTCAGATCAATGGCGTCCGCGTTCGCAAAACTGATCTCGATCATTGGGGCGAGGCTGACCCGATGACCCATGGCTTCGAGCGGCAGCGCCAGCGATCCCGCATCGGCCTCGGGCCGGGTTACCAGGATATGCATTTACGTCGCCGTATTCAGACGTGCGCCGCCGCGGCTCAGGA
>JANNXL010000155.1:0-9913 GCA_031409575.1 Hyphomicrobium sp. | reverse complement strand
AACGGATTGGGGCGTCCGTCGATCTCGCGCGGCATGTTGGAAAGCTGCACGAGATCGCTGCCTTTGAGGGCGCGTTTGACCGAGGCCCACATGGCCTGGGCATCGCGCTCGCTGGCCGGTGCCTTCGGCCCCAGTAGCGGTGCTCCGTAGTCCGACACGCCAAGCGATGCCCACGACGCGACCGTCAAGCGGTCTTGACGGGTGAGTACGAGCGGCATGACCACAGCGAGTTCGTCGGTTTGAGCGTCCTTCACGCTGATCGCGAGCGCGGTTGCGCCAAGATCTCGGGCAAGGCTCTCGTAAAGCGGCTTGAGCCAAGCGAGCCGTTGAAAGGCCAGAGCCGAAGAGTTGTGTTCGAGTGCCGCCAAGCAAGCGAGCACCGCTGGCGTCCCGTCGATACGCTCAGCAGTATAGGCTGCAACGGGGCGACCGGTATTGGCTGCCTGCGCTGTCAGTGGTGTCAACGGCCTGGCGGGTTGAGCGATCTCGCCTGCCGGCATCATTATTCTGCTGCTTTGGGAAGATCGATGACGCGGCCGGGCTCGGCTCTATCTAGGGTGAACTCAATCGGCCGCTTAGCTTTGCGAGCCTTCTTCAGAAGCCCTGAGCGGCGCACGCCCGCTTGCAGAGCGGCCTTGGCCCAAAAGCCCGGACCCGAAGTCGCGCGGCTCTTGGGAGCGAGTTTCATTTTCTCGCGCAATAGCCCGTTGGCGACATTGACCATTTGCGCGCGGCGGATGGTCTCGGTCCAATATTCGGTTGTCATTGACACGTTGAGGCAGTCGAGGTTCTCAACCCGGTGCGGGGCGTTGAGCGGCCAATGCAGCATCTCGCCGGGTCCAATCTCAAACACCTTGGCGTGGGCATCATACTCCGCATTGTAAGGCACATCGACTTCGACTTCGTAGAGCGCGATTTTTTCAAGCTGCTCGGGCGTCAGGAATGGTGCTTTCGCCGGATAAACATAAACCCGCTTCTTGCCATGCAGCTGCCACAGTGACTGGCCTGGCAAGTCCATGTGATAATAGACCTGCGCGTTTGGCGACGAGATGAGAATGCCCGAAGTGCGGTTGTAGGTGTCGTAGCCCGGCACGTGGCTGCGCACTTCTTCGAAGATTTGATCGAGCACGTCGCGGTAGCGCTTATCGACGGCTGAGACGTTGCGCAGGTTCAGCCACATGCGACCCTTGGCGATCGCGTCGATCACGTCTTTTCCGGCGAGCCCGCCAATATCGCCTTCGCGCCATAGACGCCGGTTAGATCCCTGCGGACCCATTTCCACGAGCGAATAGTGCTGACGCGGATAGCCGTCGATCAGTTCAGCCAGCGCATCGGGTGAAAACAGGGGATCGCTCGACAGGCGGTGAGTGAGTTTCACGGGCTTGGCCGCCCAATCGGCGGTATGCTCGGGCGTCCATTCTGTGAAGATCGGATCAGACATCTAAAGCTTCCTGTAACGCGGTACATGATCAGGCGAACATAGCGGCGCTCCCTGGGGCAGTTAACACCGTCCACAAAGCCCGCTTATGGCCGAAAACGTGCAAACTGCGCGCCAGCCCCGCCGAAGTGTGAAACACTTATAAATCAGCACCTTCAACCGGTCCATCGGATCGTGCCGTGAGACGGCGTCGCAGTTGGCTGCCCCAGTTTGGGACTGTGCGGCCGCGGGGTTAGACGCTCTCCATCCGCTCGCGCAACTGCTCTTCAAAGCTGTGCAGATTTTCGGCCAAGGCCCGGAACTGGCCTTCGGCCGCCTTGATGGTTGGGAAGTCGAGAGGCTGCGACTTTGCCCGCGTGCTGCCGCCGCCTTTGCCAATACTTGCTGCTGCGGTCTCGATGCCGGGCGTCTGTAACTTATAAGCCCAGCCGTTTTCGGTCAGTTCTTCCGCCACCTCCGAATGCGACAGCCGGTTTCGAAGCCGGGAGCAGGCCGCCATGCTGCTCATGAGGTCCTCGAACTCTTCAGTCAAGTCCTCGAACTCAGGAGTCTGGAACAAGTACCGCGCCGCCACTTTCAGCATCATGGACCGCATGGTCATGCTGTGAATGGTACTGATCGACGAGATCGCTCCCTGGGCATTGCGGGCATCCAAAAGCCAGACGTAGAGATGAGCACACCGCAATTCCACATCCTGCCAGGCGAGCACGGCCCGGCCTATGGCTTCGGCGAACTCGGCGGGCGTGGAGTGTGCGGGTGGAAGTGCGGCGTCGGGCATCGGCAGCTTTCAGGTGAAGCTCCGGATCAATGAGAGGCCGGAGTGTCCATCTTGTGCCGCGAACGTAATTCTTGCAACCGGCTCTCCAAGCGCTTCACGGCCGGCACGCACCACAGCGTCTCGCTCTTGGTAGCCGGGTCGCCGTCGCTGTCTTTTGTGAAGCCCTGGAGAATGGTCAGTGTGCCTGAGCCATCGCGCCGTTCCAGGCGCGTGAAGCCGCGCATACCGTCTGGCTCGATCGACTGGACCTTCAAGTTACGGCCCTTTGTGAGGATGATAAGGCGCGACTTGGTGATGGCATAAACGGTTTGCTTGGCCTTCCGATAGGCCCAGAACGGAGCCAGCATCATGCCCCAGCCAATGAGCACGAAGATCGAGATAAACAGCGCCATCATGAGCAGGGCCATCGCGCCGCTAGTCCCGAGTGTGCCGGGTGGCGGCTTGCCTGACAGCGGCCCTGCCAAAGCCATGAAGAGCAGACCTGTGGTCAGCGCAGTCCATGGGATGCCCATCAGCCAGATGGGCAAGGTGGCGCGGAACGTCGGCCAGGGTTTGGGCTGTACCGCGTAAACTACGGGGTCGCCAGCGGTCTCGGCCTTGAGGGCCTTCATCAGCGGCGGCGGCAGATCTTTCGTCCACGTCATAGACGCGATGTAGCGGACAAATGTAAGGGCCGAGTGAAGGAATACGCTTAATCGCGATTAAATTTATGCGACGGGGACGTTATCAATCAGCCGGGTGGTTCCAAGCCTGGCAGCGGCAAGCACCCGCATTTTGAGGTGAGGCGAGAAGGCTGACACGGGTGCGAGCGTAGAGGCTTCACGCACCGCGACGTAGTCGACCTTTAGGAAGCCCCTCGCAAGCAGCCGTCCGGACGCTTCACGGCACAGCGCTTCCAGGTATGCCGTTGGACTGCCCAAAAGTTTGCGGCTTCCGGCGAGCCGTTTGGCCTCATCTGCCACTGCGGCTATTTCGCGATAGAGTGCCGGGGCCACTTCGCGCTGTTCAGCCGAAAGATAGCGATTGCGCGACGACCGGGCGAGACCATCTTTTTCGCGCACTGTCGGTAGTCCGATGATTTTCAATGGCAGATCGAGATCACGGACAAGCTGGCGGATGACGCAGAGCTGCTGGTAATCTTTCTCGCCAAAGATGGCAGCGTCAGGCGTCACCTGCGTAAACAGCTTGGCGCACACGGTTGTGACGCCAGCGAAGTGGTGCGGGCGCACCTCGCCTTCGAGACCAAGAGCGGCACCCGCCGGTTCAATCCGTGTGGCAAAGCCCTCGGGGTACATCTCAGACACCTCCGGTGCCCAGACGAGATCCGTCCCAACGGTGGCCAGCTTGGCGAGATCGCCGGCCTCATCGCGCGGATAGTGGTTCAGGTCTTCACCGGCTGAAAACTGCGTCGGGTTGACGAAGATCGACACCACCACACGGCTGGCTTTTTTGTGCGCCAGTTTCACCAGCGCCAGATGCCCGTCGTGCAGGGCACCCATGGTAGGGACCAGTGCGATCGTTTCGCCAGCGCCGAGCCATGCCGCAACACATTTGCGCAAGTCTTTGATGCGACGCACGGTTCTAATGGTGTTACTCCTCACGGGGGGCTCGCGGATGGGCTCGGCTGGTTGCGCAGTCATGCACGGACTTCGCCATGGCATAGTCACCTTGCACGGCGCAAGCGGCGTGACGATCTGATAGTGTGGACCAAGTTGCGAATCGCGGTGCTGAGTGGCCGGGTTGGGTCGTGCGTTAGGTGAAGGCGCGTGTGCGTTTAACAGCGGATGGATGCCTGAATGGTTGCGCTTCGAAAATCCACGACGGACGAGAGGACGGGCGGCCGGTCTGCTACTTCCCCCGGTCCAGCTTCCGGGCCAGGCAGCACGGCCGCGCGCAGCCAGCCGTCGCGCGAGGAAATTGCATCCCACCACTTGATGGACGAGACCCGGTTGACGGGCGGCCTTATTGAACGCGCCGTCTATACCGAAGACGAACGCCGCCGTACCGCTGACATTGCCCGCCAACTGGTGACTTCAGCACGCGAAGATCCGGCCAATCATGCCGGTATCGATGCCTTCATGCGCGAGTATGGGCTTTCGAGCGAAGAAGGCATTCTGCTCATGTGCCTCGCCGAAGCCCTGTTGCGCATTCCTGATGCCGAGACGGCTGACCGTTTTATCGCCGAGAAGATTGCTGGCGGACATTGGGACCGGCATCGCGGCCATTCCGACAGTATGTTTGTCAATGCCTCGACGTGGGGACTGATGCTCACGGGCCGGCTCGTCAAACTGAAAGACGCGCAGGGTCAGAACCCGTTCAACGCTTTGAAGCGGCTGGTCGCACGCTCGGGAGAACCGTTTATTCGCCAAGCGATCCGGCAAGCTGTGAGACTGCTTGGCGATCAATTCGTATTCGGCCGCACCATTCAAGAGGCCGTTGGCCGCGCCAAAGGCTTCGAGCAGCAAGGCTACCGGCTGTCGTATGACATGCTGGGCGAGGCCGCCCGCACCGAAACCGACGCCACGCGCTACTTCGAACGCTACATGACGGCCATCGAGGTGATCGGGCAAGGCGCAGGGCCTCTGAAAACAAAGCACACCGATGAACTGGTGGGGCGGCCTAGCCTTTCTGTGAAGTTGTCGGCCCTGCATCCGCGGTTTGAGCCGGGTAAGGAAAGGCGTCTCGCATCGGAACTCGCGCCTCGAATGTTGACCCTCTTGAGGGCAGCCGAATCCCGCGGCCTCGGCGTGACGATCGACGCCGAAGAACAAGACCGGCTGGAGCCGGCGCTCGATATTTTTGCCTCAGCTTTCCTGCATCCCTCAATGGCCCATTGGCACGGCCTCGGCATCGCGGTGCAGGCCTATGGCAAGCGCGCGGTTCCAGTTCTGCGCTGGCTGAGGCGGTTGTCGGACGCAACCGGCAAGCGCATCCCGGTGCGCCTCGTCAAGGGCGCCTACTGGGACAGCGAGATCAAATGGGCACAGGAACGCGGACTGCCTGACTATCCCGTTTTCACGCGCAAACTTCACACCGACGTTTCGTATCTGGCTGCCATGCGCCTGATGCTGTCTGACCCCAAGGCATTCTATCCGCAGTTTGCAACCCACAATGCGCACACGCTGGCCGCCGCATTCGTGGCGGCTGGCGGCGCGTCCTACGAATTCCAGCGGCTGCACGGAATGGGGGAGGCGCTGTATGCCCAAATCTCCGGCTCTGGCACCCTATCGCGCCCGGCGCGGATTTATGCCCCGGTTGGCGATCATGAAGACTTGCTCGGTTATCTTGTGCGGCGGCTTCTTGAAAACGGAGCCAACACCTCGTTCGTCAATAGGTTGGCTGATGATGAAGCGCCCGTCGCCCAAATCATCCGCGATCCGGTTGAGGCGGCAGAACGCGAGCGCCGTGAACATGCCGCGATCAAATTGCTGCCACGGCCGCGCGAACTCTATTGGCCGGAGCGCAAGAACTCAGGCGGGCTTGCGCTGACGGACCCTGTCGCACGGGAAGCACTCGTCAATGAGATGACAATGGCATTGAAGCCGTCCTTCATGGCCGGCCCAATTGTCAACGGCGAAATTACGTGCGGTGGCGATGGTGCGCCACTGGTGGTGTGCCCGCATGACAACCGCGAGCGGCTCGGAACGGCGCGCATCGCAACCCCTGCTGACGTTGAACGGGCTGTGCAATCCGCGACTGAAGCTGCGCACGGCTGGGATCGAGTAACGCCTGCTGATCGCGCTAAGATTCTGGAACAAGCCGCTGATTTGTTCGAGCGTGACCGGGTCCGCCTGATGGCTGTCATCGTGCGCGAGGCCGGCAAGACGCTGCCGAATGCGTTAGGTGATGTGCGCGAGGCGGTCGATTTCTTGCGCTACTACGCGCTCGAAGCCCGCCGTGTGATGGCTGGGCCTCAGTCTTTCAAGTCGCCGACGGGTGAGACCAACACACTCGAACACCGTGCTCGCGGGCCATTCGCCTGTTTTAGTCCGTGGAATTTCCCGCTGGCAATTTTCACGGGTCAGATCGCGGCGGCACTCGCGAGCGGCAATCCAGTGCTGGCCAAGCCCGCCCCGCAAACACCGGTCACTGCATTCCTGGCAACTCAATTGCTGCATGAAGCTGGTGTCCCCAAGAACGTGTTGCATCTATTGCCGGGAGGGGCCCCGGTCGGGGCAGCCCTCGTCAAAGATCCCCGCGTCAAGGGCGTGGCCATGACCGGGTCATGCGAGACGGCCTGGGCCATTCAACGCGCACTCGCCGACCGGCGCAGCGCCATCGTGCCGTTCATCGCTGAAACCGGCGGGCTCAATGCGATGATCGCCGATAGCAGTGCTTTGCCCGAGCAAGTGGTGCGTGATGCCGTACGCTCGGCCTTTGACAGCTCAGGGCAGCGGTGCTCGGCGGCGCGTGTGCTGTTCGTGCAATCCGAAATCGCGTCTCGCACCATCGATTTGCTGACGGGCTCGATCGAGGCACTCGATGTGGGTGATCCGTTCGACTATGCGACGGATATTGGTCCAGTGATCGATGGGTTCGCGCAAGACCGGCTTGAAGCGCACAAGGTCCAGATGCAGGCGAAGGGCCGCCAACTCGCCGATCTGGTGCTGCCGGAAAGCTGCCGCCTTGGTACGTACGTAACGCCGGCTGCCTACGAGATTGACGACATCAAATTTCTCAAAGGCGAAGTGTTCGGACCCATATTGCATGTCGTTCGCTTCCAGCGCGGACACATGGACAAAGTGGTGAAAGCACTCAATGAGACTGGCTTCGGCCTCACGCTCGGGCTGCACAGCCGCATCGAGGCAGTTGCCGATGAGGTTGCCGAGCATGCCCGCGTGGGCAATCTTTACATCAATCGCAGTCAGGTGGGCGCCGTGCCTGGCGTGCAGCCTTTCGGCGGCGAAGGGCTATCGGGCACTGGCCCGAAGGCTGGTGGCCCCAATTACCTGATGCGGTTTACGACCGAACGCGTGCGCTCAACCGACATCACTGCCACGGGCGGCAATGTTCCCCTGTTGGTGCGTGATACGCTCGGCAATGCATGATCCCTAAGGGAGTGTGAAGACCTGTATGCCGCGCATTGTTGAAACCATCGTCACCACCATGAGTGCAGCCGGTAGCGTGCACATCGCGCCTCTTGGCCTGATTGAGGATGGAAGCACCTGGATTATTGCGCCGTTCAAGCCATCGCGCACGCTTGACAACCTACTGGAAAATCCGTTCGCGGTGGCAAGCCACACCGACGATGTGCGCGTGTTCGCCGGCTGCCTCACAGGGCGGCGCGATTGGCCGGTGAAGCCTGCCGTGAAAGGCAAGGGAGTTTATCTCGAAAGCGCGCTGTCGCATTGGGAGCTGGCCGTTGAGAGTGTAAAGGACGATGCTCAGCGCCCGCGGTTTTCGATGCGTACCGTCCATGAGGCGTCGCATGCCCCGTGGCCGGGATTCAATCGCGCGCAAGTGTCGGTCATTGAACTCGCAGTACTCTCTACTCGGCTCAACATGCTGCCACCGGGAAAATTGGATTCGGAACTCAAGTATCTTGAAATCGCAATTGCCAAGACGGCGGGACCGCGCGAGTTGGAGGCATGGGGCTGGCTCATGGACCGGGTGGATGCCTGGCGCCGCGGCGACAAGGACGCGGCCAAAAAGCAGTAGTTTGTCCGCCGTTGGGCTCGCTGAGCCCGTTCGTCCCATTGAACTCAGTGCCTTTCACCTTTAGAGCCATGGCAAGTCAATTGCGAGGCGCGCTGAACCCATGGACTTCGACAAGCTCAAGACCACCGACACCATTTTCGTTTCGGGCAAGCGTGTTCTGGTGCGCGCGGATTTGAATGTGCCGGTGCAGAACGGTGCAGTGTCTGATGCCACGCGCCTGTCGCGGCTGGTGCCAGGATTGCAGGCGCTGGCGGCTCGGGGGGCACGCGTAATCGTGCTGTCGCATTTCGAACGTCCCAAAGGCCGGGATCTGAAATTGTCACTGCGGCCCATTGCAGCCAAGCTCGGCCAATTGCTTGGGCAGCGCGTGAAGTTTGCCGATGACTGCATCGGATCCTCAGCCGAAATCGTCGCGCTCTCGCTTAAGAACGGGGAGATAGCGGTTTTCGAAAACTTACGCTTCCACAAGGGCGAAGAGAAAAACGACGCGGCGTTTGCGGCCGAACTTGCCCGCAACGGCGATATCTTCGTCGGCGATGCCTTCTCGTGCGCGCATCGGGCGCATGCATCGACGGACGCCATCACGCGGCTGTTGCCGTCGTATGCGGGTCCGCTGCTGATGCAGGAAATCAACGCGCTCAAGACCGCGCTGGAAGTTCCCAAGCGGCCGACGGCGGCCGTCGTCGGCGGCGCTAAGGTCTCGACCAAGATTCCGATCCTTACCAACCTTGCCGGCAAGGTCGATAAGATCATCATCGGTGGCGGCATGGCCAACACCTTCCTGCAGGCGCAAGGCATCAATGTCGGAAAATCACTCTCCGAGCCAGACTTCCACGCTACCGTGCATGAGATCATCGCAGCTGCCAAAGCCAAGGGGTGCGAGATTGTGCTGCCGACGGACGCCGTTGTGGCGCGTGAGTTCAAGGCGGGCACCGCCGCCAAGGTCGTCGATGTTGAGAACGTTCCCGCCGATGGCATGATCTTGGATGCCGGGCCCAAGTCCGTCGCGCACATGACGGCCGTGCTCGGGCAATGCAAGACAGTGTTGTGGAACGGCCCGCTGGGCGCATTCGAAATCGAGCCGTTTGGTGAGGGCACGTTTGCCTTGGCACGCGAGGCCGCACGTCTCACCAAAGCAGGAACTTTGGTCTCGGTCGCAGGGGGCGGCGACACCGTCTCGGCCTTGAATGCGGCCGGCGCCGCGGGGGACTTCACGTATATCTCTACTGCGGGCGGGGCATTTCTCGAATGGCTGGAAGGCAAAGAGCTGCCCGGCATCGTGGCGCTGACGCGGTGATCCCTGCACGCACATGGCCGGCGGCCGTCGTCTTCGATCTTGATGGCACGCTTGTTGATAGCGCTCCGGATATTGCAGCGGCGCTGAATGTTGCGTTGGAGCAAGAAGGCCACGCGGCTCTTCCTGTTGCGCTCGTCACGAGCTTTGTCGGCGGCGGCGCGCGGCTCCTGATCGAGCGTGCGTTGGGTGCGTGCGGTGAGACGGCCCATGCCGCGCGCATCGATGCCGTCTATGTGAACTTTCAGGCCGCCTACGCCCGCGAGCCGGCCAGGCGCACCAAGGTGCATGATGGCGCTCGCGACGTCCTCGATCACTTGCGCGGCGACGGTGTTCACCTCGGCATATGCACCAACAAGCCAGCAGCGTTGGCGGCCGCCGTCTTGGAGGGCCTTAACCTGACCTATTACTTCAGCTCAATTGTCGCCGCAGATGGCAACCTACCCCTGAAACCGGCTCCTGACATGCTGCGTAAATGTCTGAGTGACCTTAACGTAGCGGCCGGTCAGGCGGTGATGGTGGGGGATAGTGAAGCCGATGCAGGCGCAGCCCAGGCGGCCGGTGTTTCCTGTATTTTGATGACCCATGGTTACAGTCAGGTACCTTTGGCAAACCTGGGAGCCAGAGCCGTGATCGGCGGCTTCGAAAGGCTGTTGACGCAATTCGACCAAGCCACCATGGACACGGTGTAAGTTGTTTTGAGAGACGCTAGCCGCTAGTCCAAACGGCAATCGCGCATGGTGGC
>JANNXL010000154.1:0-12896 GCA_031409575.1 Hyphomicrobium sp. | reverse complement strand
TTCTCACCCAAAGTTATCCCCGCCCCCTTGCCTCAACCGCATACTTCCCCCATCCCGCATCACTCGAAGGGGCGTCAGCTAGAGGCGTTTAGGTGATGCGATGCTGGACCCAGGTTCGGAACGACTAGCCCCGCGACTCATGCAGTCAACCCTTCCGCAGCGCATTGGATTCTGCAGTCATGCAGACCTTGGGATTGTGCCCGACTTGAGACGATGCGGTGAGGCCGGGGTAAAAGCTCAGACACTCTGTTAAAAAACCTGATAAGCGAGGCGCCGTGGCGCCACACTAGCGTAGACTCGGTCTAACGAGGTGCTTCCGCGCGCCGCGTCCCGAGCCATTCGTTGAAACCTCGAGTCTCAGGACTGCGGGCAGAATAGGCTTGATTTTGGGGCGCCCCCAAACGCCTTTAACCAAGCGACTGCACCCTCCCAGTTGCCTGACCCCAGATATTCCCCTATTCCACCTGCCATGCGCATCTACAAAGACTTCCTGTTTGAAGCCGCTCACTTTTTGCCGGGCGCGGCACCCGGTACGGCGAACGCCCGCATCCACGGGCACTCGTTCCGCGCGCGCGTCGTCATCGACGGTGAGCCGAACGCCGAGACCGGCATCGTGTTTCATTTCGACGATCTGTCGAAGGCCATGGCCGAGACGCAGGACGCGCTTGATCATCGCTTGCTCAACGAGGTCGATGGCCTCAGCGCGCCGACGCTTGAACGCATCGCCGTTTGGATCTGGAACCGGCTGTCAAACCAGGTGCCGGGCTTGGCTGAAATTCACGTAAGCCGCGACAGTTGCCATGAAGGCGTCATCTACACAGGGCCCGCGCAGACCTCGCGTCTGGCGGCGGAGTAGATTTGTGGTATTATGGTGCCCTGAATAGGAATTGAACTGATGACCGTGACTGAACTTGAAAAGGAAGTTCGCGATCTGAAGCGGCGGGTCGACCTCGCGGAGACGCGGCTTGCCCAGGGCGACGGACGTTTCGAGTTCATCACGGGCCAGTTGCGCGACGTGCAGCTATACCTGCATTCAAAGTTCGGCGATATCGATGACCGCCTCGATAAGATCGATGGTCGTTTGGACAAAATTGACGGGCGTCTCGACAAATTAGATGGCCGTTTCGACAGGATGGACGCAAAAATCGATGCCTTGCCCCGAGTTCTCGCCGAACTGATCACCAAGCGCGACTGATCGAATGGCAAAGTCCCCGCCGGCAGTCTCCCAACTTGGCCAGCAAACCGCGCTGCCCGAAAGCCCGGAAGCGGCTGTTCTGGAGCGCGTGCCCAATCCGCACCCGGATGCGTTTTACGTCGCCCGCTTCACACAGCCCGAGTTCACGTCGCTGTGTCCGGTTACGGGCCAACCTGACTTCGCGCATCTCGTCATCGACTATGTCCCCAAGGCTTGGCTGATAGAGAGCAAATCGTTGAAGCTGTACCTCGCCTCGTTCCGCAATCACGGCGCGTTTCATGAGGACTGCACCGTCTCCATCGGCAAGCGCGTTGCGAGCCTTCTCGATCCGCACTTCCTGCGCATCGGCGGTTATTGGTACCCGCGCGGCGGTATGCCGATTGATGTGTTTTGGCAGACCGGAAAATTGCCGAATGACATCTGGCTACCCGATCAAGGCGTCGCGCCGTATCGCGGACGGGGGTGAGGTTTTTGCTTTGCGCGTCCCGACTCCGCTTCGCGGAGCCGGCCGGGACGCACGGAGCACCGAACAAGCCGCTGTAAATGCGCATGGCGGCCGGCTCGCGGAACGCGAGTCGCCATGCGCAAAGCAAAAAATCAAGAAGGCCAGGTCGCGTTTGCAAACAGCGCCGCGAAATAAGCAAGTAGCGCGCAAGCTGGGAACGTAATCACCCACGCCATGACGATTTTGGCCAGCACCCGCCAGCGCACATCAGAGCTTCGCCGCGCCGCGCCGACGCCGACAATCGCACTCGTGATCGTATGCGTCGTCGATAGCGGAATTCCGTAGAGAGAGGCCCCGAAAATCGTGCCAGAGGCCGCAGCCGTCGCCGCAAAGCCCTGCCACGACGTCAGCCGCGCCATCTTCACGCCCACGGTCTCAATGATGCGCCAGCCACCGGCGCTTGTGCCCAATCCCATGGTCAGCGCGCACAGAACAATGGCCCACCATGGGATCGTAAATTCAGTCGTGGCACCCCCCGCGAGCAGGGTGAGCGCGAACACGCCCATGAATTTCTGGCCGTCATTCAGGCCGTGATTGAAGGCCATGAACCCGGCCGAGATCATTTGCAGGCGGTCAAAGGCGCGTTTGGCACGGGCGGGCGGTGCATCGGCCGCCAAGCGTACAATCAATTTCCCGATGAGCAAGGCGATCAGGCTGCCGAGGAAGATCGATGCCACGATGCCAATGCCGACCTTTTGCCAGCCGGATGTTTGCAGTGCGTCCAAGCCGCCTCCTGCGAAGGCTGCACCCGCAAGACCTGCGAGCAACGCATGCGATTTGCTAACTGGAATACCGACTTTCGCAGCAAATGTGCCCCACGCGATGATCGCAATCATGGTTGCTGTAATCGATGGCAGCGTCAGGGCCGAGGGCTCAACAATGCCCTTTCCGACGGTCGTCGCGACAGCTGTGCCCGCCATCGCACCCGCCGTGTTCAAAATCACTGCCATGATAATGGCAGAGCGTGGCGTCATCACACCCGTTGAGACAACGGTTGCAATGGCGTTAGGGGCGTCCGTCCACCCATTGACGAATTCCGCTGCGAGCACGGCAATAAGTGCGATGGCCAAGCCCAGCGTGAGTGCGCTCATCGGCTAGGCTTCCTTGCGCGCAAGTGACAGAACGACTTTAGCGCAGTGATTGGCGTCGTCCGTCATTTGCTCAAGCAAGTGAAACAGCTGGTTGGAAGCAATAAAACCGATGGGATTGGTGCCCGGCTGGCTGTAGGTGCTGACCAGGGCACGTTCATGCACGGCGACCAGCTGATCCGCCTGCGATTCAGCCGCGTCGATGACATTGGCCACTTCGCGAACGCGGGTGAGAGACAAACGCGGCTCGGCCATCATTGAGATGAGATCATCGATGCGCTTGAGCATGCCTTCGCCAATGGCAAAGAGCTCCATCTCTGCGTCCCCCAGTTGCGGCAGATGCAGACGGTAGGCCTCTATATGCAGGGCCACCTTGCGCATACCATCGACGACATCGTCCAGACTATCCGCAAGCCGCATGCTGTCGGGAATATCGAAACGCATGATGAAGGAGTTATCGAGCAGTTCGTGGATGTCATCGACAATGGCGTCGGCGCGGTGCTCGTGATCGATGATGCCCTTGACGTCGAGGCCCTTCGATACGCGAAAACAGACCGCACACGCCATGGCGGCGTCCGACAATTGCTTGAGAAGCTGCACGAGCTGGTCGGACCGCGATGGCCCAAACAGGGGTCCAAAAGCCGACCTGATGGACTTCAACATGACACCTTCCCCCTCAACCTATTTGCAGGCCGCAGCAGATCTGAGCCGGGCCGCGCTGTCACATACGGCGCAGAACCCGGCCGCGGCAAGCGGGCAACAAGCAAAAATGGGGGAGGAGCGGCGGCATTTGCGCCATTTGTGAGAAATACGGTCTGACAGGCCGTACCCGGTCCGCGGGGGCAGCGAAGCCTCGGGACGGTTGCGCAATAACCAGCATCTGGGGACAATTTCCGGCCCTTACCGGATCCGCCGTGGCGTTTTGTTGGTCTGGCGCTAGACAAGTGTGACACGCCAACCAGCCAGCCATTGGAGTTCTGCAATGCGACGCACGTTCCTGTCAGTCCAGGCTTTCAGTTTTGCCGCTCTCTGCCTTACCTGCGCGGCGGCGACGGCTGGCGGGGCGGATGATGCGGCAACGATCGACTGCGACAACGCTATGTCAACCGTCGAGATGAATGTTTGCGCTGAGCGCGAACTGGACGCGGCGGATGCTCAACTCAACGCAGAGTTCAAAAATGCGATTGCGTCGATCGGAAAAAGCAGTTCAGAAAAGCCCTATGATGCCAAGAGCTGGGAAGCGTCGCTGCGGGCCAGCCAGCGCGCTTGGATCGCGTTCCGTGACGCCGACTGCAAGGACCTGGTGCCATACTCCTGGACCGGTGGAACGGGTACGACGAGCGCGGTGCTGGGCTGCATGTCGGCGAAAACCAAGGCCCGCACAGCCGAAATCAAAGAGATGTTTGAGCAGAATTGAACTGGCATCCTTTGTTCAGCTTAACATAGGCCCGCCCGGGAGGCAGGGTGGATCAGCCGGAACCGGATGAAAAAAGTTCAACAGCCTCCCCCACTTGAAGGATGCGCTGCCGGAACGGCACATGCCAGCTTGATAGCGCGGGGGACTGCCGTGCAAGCGGCGAACATTGCCTCCGATCCGGAAATATTACCTGACTATGTTACAAAGGGGATGGGGCCACGAGTCCTGTCCCTTATTTTTCTCGAAGTTTGAAGGGCCAAACCGGTCCGGGCTTCATAGAGACCGACGGCGTCAAAGCCCCAAGTCTGACAACCCGGGATGATCTACCGGCCTGGGTCCCTGAAGCCAATGGAATTTCCGCTCTGCCGCTGAGATGGCCAGGTCATTGATCGAGGCATAGCGCTTTCCCATCAGCCCTTCGGTATCGAATTCCCAATTCTCATTGCCGTACGAGCGAAACCACTGACCGCTAGCGTCATGCCATTCGTAGGCAAAGCGAACCGCGATGCGGTTGCCGGCAAACGTCCACAGCTCTTTGATCAGCCGGTAGTCCAATTCGCGTGCCCACTTGCGCGTTAGAAATTCGACGATCTGTTCGCGTCCCACCGGAAACTCCGCGCGATTGCGCCAGCGACTGTCCTCCGTGTAAGCGAGCGACACGCGCACAGGGTCGCGCCCGTTCCAGCCGTCTTCGGCCATGCGAACTTTCTGGATGGCGGTTTCCTGCGTGAACGGCGGGATCGGCGGTCGTGCGGTCATGGGTGGTGGCCTATAGGTTTGCGGCGTCAAGAAAACGAGCTTTTTGATCTGCCCCCGGCATGAGGCAAACCGTGCGGCTGCCAAACCATTTGAGCCGGTTGCGCTGAACCCAATCATAAACTGGATTGCCCAAAACGTCCGGCACGATGCGTCCGCCCGTTGCGAGCCAGCGCCAAGGTGCAGGCAGCGCGCGGCCTGCTGCGAGCACGCCTGACCATTTTGTGTAGGGTACGCCGTCTGCCAGCACCATGAAGGTATCGAAGGCCTGCGCGTCGAGGCCGTAATGTTTGTAGAGCGCTTGGGGGATGGGCTGCTGGATCGCCGCAAATCGAGACACGCCACTTGGATCGCGCTTCAGCATCCACTGCACGCCCGTCGAGCACAGCACGCACAACCCATCGAAGATGATGAGCGGGTGTGTGTCATCAAACTTCGGCACAGTAGGATCGATGCGGTAGGAAAACAGATTGGGTCTCATGATCGAAATGTACGGACACCATTCTAGGCCAGCAACACGATATTGACTGTGCTGTCGTAAACACTGGCGTGCCTGCTATTCCCGCCCAGTCACAAGCTTGCTCAAAATCGAGGACGGCACAGTCCGCGCTTTGCCTGCCTGCTGCTTCAAGCGGCCATTGGGATCGGGCGTCACCATGCCAGCCGAGATCACCACCTTGGCCGCATCTTCGACGCTCATTTCCAGGAACTGCACTTCACGGCGCGGCACAAAACAAATGAACCCGGTCGGTGGCACAATCCCTGTGGGCATAAACACCGTCAGCAGGTCGGTCTCACCGCCTGGCTGAGCGGACTTAATTTCTCCAGACGTTTCGCCGGTGACAAACACGATCGACCAGAGGCCTTTGGACGGGAACTCGATCAGTCCCACTTTCTGGAACGACTTTTGCGGCCCGCTGGCTGACACGACCGATTCAAAAATCTGTTTCAAGGCGCGATAGATGTTGCGCACAATCGGCATACGATCGAGCACCATCTCGCCATACGAAATCAGCGAGCGGCCGAACAGATTTGCGGCCAGAGCTCCAATGATTGTGAGACCGACAACGCCGAACAAAATACCCATGCCGGGAATGGCAAATGGCAGATAAGTTTCAGGGAGATAGACCGACGGCACCAGCGGCTTGATGTGCTGGTCGGCGAGTTGAATGACCCAGTTGATCAAATAAATCGTCGCAGCGATGGGGCCGACGATAATGATGCCGGCCAGAAAATAGTTGCGCAGCCGCGCGCCCAGCCGCATAGGCGCTGCCGCCTGCTCCGTCGCCAAGCGCTGCAAACCTGCGCTTAGCTCAGCAGCGGCCTTGGTCTCCGCGTCAGTGGAGGACGCATTGGGCGGCGGCGTTTTTGGTTTTGTCATATCGCGCCATGACTCATCTAGCGGACCTGCTTAGCATGTCCGGTTGCGCCGCGCGCGCCGCAAGATCGGGCAATCGCCCGCAGCAAGATCTGAGATTACTGGGAAACAACTAAGCAGTCGTAACCTTCGGGTTTCAGCACAGCGCACAACTTGTTGGGCTCGGCGGCGTTGGCGAATGGGCCGAGGCGGACACGGTAAAAAGTCCCCATGTTTCCGATGATGGCTTCGTCAATCGAGGCCTGCTTGCCAGCACTGACGACGGCGGGAGTGCCGCGCAGGCGTGTGGACACAACGTCCGCTTCTTCGCGCGAGCGCACAGCCGCGACCTGCAAAAGTACGCCACCAGCCGAAGCTACTTGCTCTTTGGCGGCCGGAGCCTGGGCCGATTTCACTTCCGCGCCCACCTGATTGCTTTTCGCGGGGTTGGGCGCCTTAACGACGGGATCCCCCCACGCGGCAGGTTCAGCACCCGCAGCCGGAGTATTGGCGTAGATCGGCCCCGTCGACGAGGTCATCATCGGCGAAGATTCAGTTTGCGTCGCTTGACTGCCGGGCTGCGAGCCGGTGCTTGCACTGCTGCCGCCAAACATATTTCCGATGCTGGTGCCCATGTTGTTGAAGAAGCCCGAAACAGCTTGGCCGGCACCTGATAGTGCAGTGGTCGCAGGCGCTGGTGCGGCGTCTTCAGTTTGCACCGCGCTCAGCGATACCGATTGAGGAGCTGGAGCCGTGACGGGGGCAGCGGCGAGTGAATTCGAGGTAGAGGGTGCGGGCGATGTGGTGACCGCCACAGAACGCGTCACAGGCGCGTCGGGAACTGAACCAAGCGTGGCGATGGGCTCGGACGTGGCCGAAGGTGTCGAAGATGCTGTCTCCCAAGGTGTCGCAGCGCCCGGCACTGCTGTGGCCGGTGCAGCCGCAGCCGCCGGTGGCGTGGCGCCTGGCGATGCAGCAGTGGACGGTGCAGGCGCTACCGCCGCATTCTGTTGAACTGGAACAGCAGGTGCACTGTCGCCGAGGCCGGCTTCGCGATAAGCGGCTTGGCGGGCGTCTGTTGCCAGCGCACGATCGGCGTCACTCAACCCGCCCTTCAACCAGAGCGCAGATGTAAGATCGGAGATCGCCATCGCAGGTTTGCCCAGCTTGCGATAGGCCGCGCCGCGATAATAAAGCGCCTTGGCCATTTGATTGCTCGGAAGGCCACCTGTGGCAAGTGCCGACGAAAGTTGCGTCACAGCGTCGGCCATTTTACCCGTTTCGAAGGCGCGTGTGCCAGCACTGTAGGCCTTCAGTGCTACCTCAGGATTCTTTTTCGCCGGCGCTGCCTGGGCGGGCGCTGCCGGTTTTGGCGTCACGGATTGTGCTTGAGCCAACCCCGCCGTCAGGACGCAGGCACACGCCGCGAACGCGAGCCGTGTTCCGTTCGGGATCTTGCCCCGGTGCGCTGCGGCGCGCTGATTAAAATCCATGGTCTTGGCCTTCTCGAAATCTTCTAGCCCAATGGCATTTTGAGTGCCGGCTAAGCCCCCAAATGCCTTTGCCGCACGCAGTACGAAGTCCCAACCGCTAAGTTCAACAGTAGCTTGAAAATAAGGCAATAGGCCAGCCGGCGCAATCGCGCCAGGGCCGGCGGGCACTATTCCACTGTTACCGATTTCGCCAGATTGCGCGGCTGATCGACGTCGGTGCCCATCAGCACTGCGGTGTGGTAGGCGATTAACTGTATCGGAACTGCATAAATCAGCGGGCTGGTGAAGCTGTGCGCATCAGGCACGTGGATGTAGGCGGCGAGCTTACATCCTGCTTTCTCAGCGGGCGCATTAGAAATGAGGATGATTTGCCCGCCGCGAGCTGCCACTTCCTGCATGTTTGATACTGTCTTTTCAAACAGATCGTCTTCGGGAGCGACCACGATCACCGGCACATTCTCATCAATCAGTGCAATGGGTCCATGCTTAAGCTCACCGGCGGCATAACCCTCGGCGTGAATGTACGATATTTCCTTCAGCTTCAACGCGCCCTCAAGCGCCAAGGGGTATGACACCCCGCGCCCGAGATAGAGCACATCGCGCGCCTTCGACAGCAGATGCGCCAGATCGTGATACTGATCTTCATCCTGCAGCATCATCGAGATGCGGCGTGGCACTTCGGTGAGCGCTTTAACCAGCTCGCGCTCGGTATCGGCGGTCAGCGCGCCGCGGGCACGGCCCAGCGCAATCGCCAGACACGCCAGTGCCGACAGCTGACACGTGAACGCCTTGGTCGAGGCGACACCGATTTCTGGCCCAGCCAGCGTTGGCAGCACCGCGTGCGACTCGCGCGCGATGGTTGACGTGCGCACGTTGACCACCGAGGCGATGCGCTGGCCTCCTGCCTTGCAATACCGCAGCGTAGCGAGCGTATCGGCCGTCTCACCCGACTGCGACACGAACACGGCAAGGCCGTTCTCGATCAGCGGCGGCTCGCGGTAGCGCAACTCGGACGCGATATCGATTTCGACGGGCACGCGGGCGAACCGCTCGATCCAGTACTTTGCGACGAGCCCCGCATAATAGGCGGTACCGCATGCCGAGATCGTCACCCGCGAAACCTTGGCGAGATCGATGCCTAGATCCGGGAAGTCCACGGTGCCCGCTGCCATATCGACGTAGTTCGCCAGGGTGTGGCTGATCACGTCAGGCTGCTCGTGGATTTCCTTGGCCATGAAGTGGCGGTGATTGCCCTTGTCGACCATCATCGACGACGCCGTTGACTTGATAACAGGGCGCTCGACGGCGACATTATTGCGGTCATAAACGTCCATGCCCGAGCGGCGCAGCACCGCCCAGTCGCCCTCTTCCAGATACGTGAGGCTATCGGTGAAAGGCCCGAGCGCAATGGCATCGGAACCCAGATACATTTCGCCGTCGCCGTGACCAATGGCGAGCGGCGAGCCCTGGCGGGCGGCGATCATCATGTCGTCGTGACCAGCGAAAATAATGCCGAGTGCAAACGCGCCTTGCAGCCGTTGCAGCGCGGCTTTGACGGCATCCGTGGGCGACAGTCCCTTATTGAGTTCATCGGTAATGAGATGGACGACGGACTCCGTATCGGTGTCGGTTTCAAACACATGGCCTTTCGCCGACAACTCAGCTTTCAGATCCCGGTAGTTTTCGATAATGCCATTGTGCACGACCGAGACCTTCGCCGTCATATGCGGATGCGCGTTGCGTTCCGTCGGGCGGCCGTGGGTGGCCCAGCGCGTATGGCCGATGCCGGCAAGGCCTTCGAGCGGCTCCTGGCGCAGCTTCAGTTCCAGATTGCGCAACTTGCCTTCGGCGCGGCGGCGTTCGAGATGTCCATTCTCAACAGTGGCGATGCCAGCCGAGTCGTAACCGCGGTATTCAAGCCGCCGCAGGGCATCGACCAGATCGGCGGCCACGGGCTTCGATCCGAGAATTCCGACTATTCCGCACATTCAAGAAACCTTTGATTCGCACTGTTCATCGCCCGACATAAGGACAAGGCTTTAGCACGCTCAAATCACACTGTGTTGCAGCGTGTCACCATCATTTGCCTAGCGCTTTGAGTGCCTTTTTCCGCGCCATCATGGTGCGGAACTTTTCAGCCCATCCGGCGCGCTCGTCCTGCTTGGAGCGTTCGAGGGCCAAACTTCCCGCTGCCACGTCTTTGGTGATGACCGAGCCTGACCCAATGTAAGCGCCGTCACCGATTTTGAGGGGCGCGACCAATGACGAATTCGAACCGACGAATGCACCGGCGCCAATCTCTGTCTTGTGTTTGAAGAAGCCGTCGTAGTTGCAAAAGATCGTACCGGCCCCGATGTTGGCGCCCTCACCCACGCTGCCGTCACCCAGATACGACAAGTGATTGGCTTTCGCACCCGCACCCATGGTGACGTTTTTTACTTCTACGAAGTTACCTATGTGCGTATCTGCCCCCAGCGCAGCGCCCGGCCGCAGCCGTGCAAACGGACCAATACGGGCGCCTCGGCCAATCTGTGCGCCTTCGATATGGCAATTGGCTTTGATTTCGGCGTTGTCTTCGACAGTCACACCTGGGCCAAAAAACACGTTGGGTTCGATGATGACGTCGCGTCCGATTTTCGTGTCGTAGCTCAACCAAACGGTTTCTGGTGCAATGAGTGTGGCCCCATTGGCCATGACAGCGGCGCGCGCCCGCGCCTGCCACAACGCTTCGGCGACACTCAATTGATCGCGCGCGTTGACGCCAAGCACCTCGTCTTCATCACACACGGCAACGGCTGCCCGTGCACCGTTGGAGCGCGCGATCTCGATGGCGTCGGTGAGATAGTATTCGCCTTTAGCGTTCGCATTGCCGATTGCCGTGAGCGTGCCCATCAGATCGGGCAAGCGAAACGCAATGACGCCGGAATTGCAGAGCCGCACAGCGCGCTCCGTTTCGGTCGCATCTTTATGTTCGCGGATGGCAAGCAGCGTACCGTCGGATTGAGTAAGGAGGCGTCCATAACCGGCCGGGTCGCGCGCCTCAAACCCCAGAACAGCAACGCCGGCTCCTTGATCCAACGCCATGCGCAAGCGCACAATCGTGGCTGGCTGGATGAGCGGCGTATCGGCGTAGAGCACGATGACATCGCCCGCGTGCGCTGCGATAGCATCACGTGCTGCCAGCACCGCATCGGCAGTGCCTTGCTGTTGATGTTGAACGTAGACCGATGCCTTGGGGGTGTGCTTGAGAGCTTCTGCGCGCACCTCATCCATGCCAGAACCAATGACCACTGCGGGCGTGTCACTTCCGGCAGCCGATGCGAGTGCCAGTACGTGCCCAAGCATGGATCGCCCCGCGATCTTGTGCATGACCTTGGGCAGGCTCGACTGCATGCGCGTGCCTTTGCCGGCGGCAAGGACAAGTGTGAGGAGTGAGGTCATGCGGCGCTCAGGGCTGATCCGGTCTGCGGTGTGTGCGGGATTACTGGTATCGGCCCGCCAGGACTTCAGCAAGTTCCGTACCGCCGCTGCCCGGCATTCGCCGGATGGTTAGGCTCCTGAAACCTCTTGAGGGCAAGACGCCGACGGCCAAGTCGGTGGATTGTGGGGAAATCCCCCCTGTGGGACCCGCCCAAGCGTTGCCCCGCCTCAGCGACTCACTTCACGGTTGCGCCCAGGCTAATTTTTTCAAACAGGGTTGCTGATGGAACTGTCGCACACCGAACCTCACGCCAATTCCGGCCCTGCCGGATCAACGCTAGGCGGATCGCTGCAAGCCAGTCTGCCAGTGGCGGCACCGGCGCAGGCAAGGTTTTTCACGCCAAAGGTGGCCGTATGGGCACTCATGGCTGGCCTCGCCGTGGCGTACCTAGGTGTCGTGTTCCTGAAGCCTGGGACCATCGCCAGCTATCTGCCAAGCGCGGCACCCGGCAACCCAGAGGACAACGAAGGCCAGCGCGCCAACGCCATGGCCTCCAGCGAAGCCAAGGACCTGCGCGATAACGTCAGCCAGCTTCAGCTCGACGTTGCCAAGATCAAAACCGAAATTGCCGAGCGCTCCGATCGCGACAAGGCGCTCGAAACGCGGCTCGCAGTTCTCGAAGAAACAAAGCGCGGTATTCCCGCTGTCGCTGCGGCTCCGGCGGCGAGTGCGGCTGCCGGGAAAATTGTTGCGGCTCCCGCGGCTGCAATTGCAGACACGGTTGCTGCGCCGTCCGCCCCGCTCACCGCACTCACACCCGCTGCAACCGCCGCCGCGAAAGTAGCAGCCAAGAAGGCGGCTGCAACCGCGCCCAAGGCGGCACCAGCTACGGCATCCATCGCGGCAGCGGCCGCAGCGGCCCAGCAAGCCCAAGCGGCAGCCGCGGCAGCCGCTCCTGCAAACGCAGCCGCTGCACTGGCACCCCCTCTTGAAAACTCTGCCGGGACCGCGCCTTCAACCCCGGCCGCCAACGGCGTGAAGTTGATCAATTCACCGCTTTCGGCCAGCTCGGCCGCCTCGAAGGCGGCTCCGGCCCCCGTTGCTCCTGCCGTGGCTCCGCCAAGCCCAGCCACTGCCGTCAAAGCAACGCCTGCCAATGCAGCAGAGGTCTTAGCACCCGCGTTTGAAACTGGCAGCGTGCAGAATTTGGGTGCAGGCGAGCTGCCGGCAGCGAAGACAGCAAAGCCGATCGGCA
Source organism: Hyphomicrobium sp. (assembly GCA_031409575.1). Lineage (GTDB taxonomy): Bacteria > Pseudomonadota > Alphaproteobacteria > Rhizobiales > Hyphomicrobiaceae > JANNFX01. The sequence goes on along the minus strand of JANNXL010000154.1, from coordinate 409 downwards.
TCTACATCGGGTCTGGCCCGTCCGTGGACAGCCTCCGGCTGAGCTGGAGCCTGCTCGCCGACCGTAACGCGGAGAGCCTGCGCAATCTTGAGCCAAGGTACACGACGGGTATCGACTCCAACGGCCTCAACTACGGCCTGGTCGCAGGGCCGCTGAGTTCAGCTGCCGACGCGCAGAAGGTCTGCAAAGACCTCGCGGCGAAGGCCGTCACATGCCGCGTCGGAGATTTTGCCGGCGAGGCTTTGTAGAAGACCCATCGCACGCGCCACTCACTATACAAAAAGGGCCACCCGATTGGGCGGCCCTTTTTGTATAGTGAGTGAGGCAATTCACGCTCTTTAGCGCGAGTAGAACGCTCTTTAGCGCGAGTAGAACGCTCTTTAGCGCGAGTAGAACTCGACCACGAGGT
>JANNXL010000153.1:0-11358 GCA_031409575.1 Hyphomicrobium sp. | reverse complement strand
TGCGGACCGTTTTACCCACGCGACGAAGTTCGAAGTAAATCCGGGCGGCGGCAATCCATGTTTGCTCGGTCAACTCCGTGAACTTTTGATCCGCCAGGTACTCACAAATTAAATTCCACTCAGGTTCATCTACGCTACCCTGCAGAATTTCCATGGCAACGGGTCTGACGAATGTGGGGGACGACGCGCCAGATATAGTTTGAACCCTCGCACTGAGCGCCCCTGACCGGTCACGGTACATGGCGATCCACAAGGAGGTATCAATCAGGATCAACGGTATTTGTCCTCATGGCCTTGTAGTCGTAGTCATCGCGAAGGCGGACTTTACCAACGAGATCGAACATGCTCTTGCCCGGCGTTTGCGTCGCTGCTTGGCGCCCAATTAACTCCTGCAAGGCTTGCTCAAGAAGTTTCTGACGGTCGTGTTCACCTGTCAGCCGCTCGGCCTCCTCCAGCAGCTTTTCGTCGACTATGACGTTGATACCCATGGGGATTCTCCAGTTTAGCTGAACGTATCAACTCCCACCCGCGGGTCGCAAGATTGAAATCCAGCCCGTCCAATACGGCGCATGGATGCCAAGTGCAACGTCTTAGGCCAACAAATACAGCAATTTACAATACTGCGCGGAACGCCGCAGCTGTGGCCAGCGCCTTGCGGCCTTATTGCCCGGTCACGCTGCCGAGCGATGGCGTTAGGAGCGGATAGACATACAGCCAAAACAGTGTGGTCATGGCCAGCACGGCAAGGGCAACCACTATCGGGTCATGCCATGCCCGCGCAGGTGCCAGAACCGTGATCTTGGCGGCCTCTTCCTTCATTTCGAAGTTGACGCCCTCGAACCGGCTCGACATGGCTTCGCGGACCACGTGCGCTAAAATTGGGATGAACAGGGCCCAGGCGCGCCGCGTCAGCAACCCTGCCGGCCAGCCAATATTGGGATCGACAATCCAAAGTTCGCTGGTGGTCGTCACCTTGTCGGGCGACAGCAGAGTGCGCACAAACACAGAATAGCTATCGGGGAAGTAGGCCTTTGCCTTCTGCCGCACGGTTTCGCTGAGTTCGGTATCCAGCGCCTTCAATTCTTTGAACAATTGCGCGCGTATGTCGTCGGAGGCGAGACTGATGTTCGGGTCTGCCGCAGTAAGGGCTGCGGGCAGCTCGATTTTGATGACACGCATTACAACTTCATCTCCCGGCCCGTGGAGCCCCCCGGCAACCCGTTCAGCGCACGCGGGTTCCTAACACACACTCGCGGGCATTATCACCACACCTGCGGGTTCGCCGGGTCAATTCGGGCAAGCGTTTGTTGTATCGCCGCCACTATGCTGGTGTTCAGCCTAAGCTGCGGCCTTCGCGTTCTTCGTGGCGATCGATGCCAATTGCTCCGCCAAAGCGCGCACACCTTTGATGCGGGCTTCCGGCAAATCCCAATCGCCTTTGAAGACAAGCTTGTGATCGGGCTGCAGTTTGGCCATGCCACGCGAGGACTGGAGGAAGTGGGCAAGGCCCTGGGCATTGGCAAACTGATTGCGCCGGAACAACACGACTGCGCCGCGCGATCCGGCATCGATTTTTGCTATGCCCGCTTGCCGGCACAGGCCCTTGATTTCCATCACGTCGAGCAGATGCGAAACCTCGGACGGGAATTCACCAAAACGGTCAACGAGTTCATCGGCAAAGCCATCGATATCGGCGCGCGTCTCCAAGCTCGACAAACGGCGATAGAGCCCGAGCCGCAAGTGAAGATCTGCAACGTAGGCTTCGGGAATAAGCACGGAGGTTCCGAGCGCGATTTCGGGGCTCCACTTGTCGGCTGCATCGGCAAAATCGCCGCCCTTGAGGGCTGCCACAGCCTCTTCCAGCATCGACTGATAGAGTTCGAAGCCCACTTCGCGAATGTGCCCCGATTGTTCTTCGCCCAAAAGATTGCCACCGCCGCGAATATCCAAATCGTGCGAGGCGAGCGAAAAGCCCGCGCCGAGTGTATCGAGCGATTGCAGCACCTTGAGACGCTTCTCGGCGCCTTCGGTGAGCTTCTGCGCTGGCGGCGTGGTGAAGTAGGCATAGGCGCGCCGCTTCGAGCGGCCGACGCGGCCGCGCAACTGACACAGCTGAGCTAGCCCAAACATGTCCGCGCGATGCAAAATCATGGTGTTGGCGTTGGGCACGTCGAGACCCGATTCCACAATAGCCGTCGACAGCAGCACGTCGTATTGCCCCTCATAGAACGCGGTCATCACGTCTTCGAGTTCGGTGGGCGTCAGCTGACCATGCGCGCGCGCCACCTTCAATTCCGGCACGGCTTCGCGCAGGAACTCCGACACGTCATCGAGATCGGCGATGCGCGGCACCACATAGAAACTCTGCCCGCCGCGAGCACGCTCACGCTTCAGCGCGTCCGTTAGAATGATGGGGTCAAACGGCGAAATGTACGTGCGCACCGCGAGCCGATCAACTGGCGGCGTGGTGATGAGCGACAACTCGCGCACGCCGCTCAATGCGAGCTGCAAGGTGCGCGGAATGGGTGTTGCGGTGAGTGTCAGCACATGCACGTCTTCGCGCAAAGTCTTGAGGCGCTCCTTATGCGAGACGCCGAAATGCTGTTCTTCGTCGATCACCAGAAGCCCGAGTCGCGCGAACTCGATGTTCTTGCCCAGCAGCGCGTGCGTCCCGATCACAATATCTATCTGGCCGGACTTCAGACCGTCTTTGACTTCGGCTAGGTCCTTGTTGGCGACCAGCCGCGACGCTTGCGCAATCTTCATTGGCAGGCCTTCAAAGCGCGTTTTGAATGTCTTGAAATGCTGGCGCGCGAGCAGGGTCGTCGGCACCACGACGGCCACTTGCAAGCCGCCCATGGCGGCAATGAAGGCTGCGCGTAAGGCGACTTCGGTTTTGCCGAAGCCGACGTCGCCGCACACAAGCCTGTCCATGGGGCGGCCCGAAGCCAAATCAGCCACCACGGAATCGATGCTGGCGGCTTGATCTTCGGTTTCCTCATAGGGGAAGCGCGCCACGAACTCGTCCCACGAGCCGGCAGGGGGCGCGAGCGACGGCGCTTCCTTCAACATGCGCAACGCCGCGATCTTGATCAACTCAGCAGCGATTTCACGCAGGCGCTTCTTGAGCTTGGCCTTGCGCGACTGCCACGCCACGCCGCCGAGCCTATCGAGCTGGCCATCACCGCCATCGTCGCTGCCATAGCGTGTCAGCAGTTCGATGTTTTCCACCGGCAGATAGAGCTTGTCGCCGCCCGCGTAGATGAGTTCCAGGCAGTCGTGTGGCGCGCCCAGGGCCGTGATTGTTTTGAGACCGGCAAAGCGCCCGATGCCGTGATCTGCGTGGACCACGAGATCGCCGTTCGCAAGGCTTGTAGCCTCGGTCAGAACGTCGGCGGCCTTGCGCGACTTGCGTCGCGGCCGCACCAGCCGGTCGCCGAGAATATCCTGTTCGCCGATGACGGCGAGTTCTGGCGACTCAAAGCCCTGTTCAAGGCCGAGCACGCCCAGCCCCGCTATGCCATCCGGCAAGGCGAGCGCTTCCGCATAGCTCTCGATTTTGACGGCCGATTTCAGCCCATGATCGGCCAGGAGCACCGCGAGCCGTTCACGCGCACCAGGCGTCCACGACGCCACGATCACCCGGCGTTTGCCGTCTTGCAGCGCCTTTACATGCGCTGTAACAGCATCGAACACGTTCAAATCGGCGTTCTGGCGTTCCATGGCGAACGTGCGCCCGCCTTTACCTTTGAACGTGCGCACATTTGGCGCTTCGGCTTCATCAAAAGGTGTCAGCCGCAGGATCTGCGATCCCGTAAGTGCTTTGCCCCACGACTTGCCATCGAGGAACATGAGTTGCGGCGGTACGGGCTTGTAGGGTGGCGCGCCAAAGGTGGTTGTCTCCAAGCCCTCGGTGCGCGCCTGATAGTGTTCGGTGATCTGGTCGAAGCGAGCTTTCACGGCTTCTTCGGCCATATGATCGAACGACACACCGGCCCTAGGCACATAGTCAAACAGCGTTTCCAGCGTCTCGTGGAAGAACGGCAGCCAGTGCTCCTGGCCCGGATAGCGCTGCCCGGCACTGACGGCCTCATACATCGGGTCGTTGCCCGTCGCGCCGCCGAATAATTCGACGTAGCGGCGGCGGAAGAGGGCTATTGCCGCCTCACCAAACGCGATTTCAGAGGTCGGCATCAGCGTGAGTTTTTGCACCGGCTTCGTGGAGCGTTGCGTCTCGATGTCGAACGCCTTGATGCTCTCAATGGTGTCACCGAAGAAATCGAGCCGCACCGGGTTTGAACGTCCCGGCGAGAAAAGATCGAGAATGCCGCCACGCACGGCGTATTCGCCTGGCTCCATTACGGTCGACGAGCGCGTGTAGCCAGAGAGCGACAGCCGCTGCATCAGCTCGCCCATGTCGGCGCGCTGGCCAGCCGCCAAAAGTTTCATGGAATTGCGAATGAACTGACGCGGCGGAACGCGCTGCAAAACGGCGTTGACGGTCGTTAGAACCAGCGTCGGGTCTTTGCGGCTGCCGCTGGCAAGCTTGCCAAGGGCGGTGACGCGCGCAGCCGCGATGTCGGTGTTCGGCCCGACGCGGTCATAGGGCACCGTATCCCAAGCCGGAAACGGGATAACTTTGATTTTAGGCGCGAAAAACTTCAGCGCGGTTTCGAGCGCATCGAGCCGCCGGTCGTCGCGCGCCACATGCAGATGCAGGCCCGCACCCGCGGCACTCGTGGCGTCTTGCACGAGGTTTGCGAGCACCAGAGCATCCATACCTTCGGGGACGCCAGACAAAGTGAGATTCGGCACGAGTGCAGGCGCTGTGGCGGTCTTGGTCACGTTCAGGTTAGTCCATGGAAGCGGCGCACGGCGCCGACGAGTTCAGTGTATTTGTCATCGGCAACAGCACCCGGCGTCAAAAGCCAGCGCTGAAGTTCGGCTTCAGTGACAGCGAGGAAATCCTCAAACAGATCAAGATCGGCCCCGGCCATTTCGGGCAGGCGGACTTCGGCATAGCGGCCAACGAGTATATCGAGTTCTTTGGTGCCGCGATGGGTGGCGCGCCATACGGCCCGGCGGCGGCGGAGTTCAAGTTCGTTCACGGGGTGGTCGCCAGCTTTCAGAATTGTTGTGCACCGTTTACCCGGTACAGGATTATGCATGCACCGCCCCTGTTGCCGCACTTGACGCAACTGGGGCTGCCCGGTCTTATCCGCAGTGAGCGAGCCGGTGGTATAGCCGCTGCACGATCATCCGCAAAGCCTTGGCACTATCCGCCCCGGCGCGAATTGTTTACCAGGATTGACCAGCGGCGATGCGGCCTAACGAGCTGTTACCTTTGTTTGCAACGGCCGAAAGCTTAAAAGGCATCGGCCCGCGCCTCGCCGTGCTGCTCAAAAAGGCACTTCACCTGCCGCCTGGCGTCACACAGCCGCGCGTGCTGGATCTGCTCTGGCACTTACCAACAGGGGTGATCGACCGGCGTGCCGAGCCCAGCGTGCGCGATGCAGCCGCGGGCACCATCGCCACGCTCAAAGTGCGCATTCTGAAACACAAGGCCCCGCCGCGCGGGAACAACAAGGTTCCCTACAAGATCACGGCCGAAGACGACACTGGACGCCTCGACATCATTTTCTTCCGCGCCGAGCGCTCGTTCGTGGAACGCCAATTGCCGGAGGGCGAAGTCCGCTACGTCTCGGGCCGGGTCGAGCGCTATGGCGAAACTTTGCAGATGGCGCATCCCGATTACATTGTATCGGAAGATGCGCGCGGTGATCTGCCGTTGCTGGAACCGGTTTACCCGTTGACGGCGGGGCTTTCGGGCAAGGTGCTGATCAAGGCATCGCGGCAGATGCTGGAGCGCGTGCCCGTCATGCCCGAATGGCAGGATGCGGCGTGGCTGCGCCAGCAGGGCTGGCCAGCATTCAATGTGGCGCTCTCTGCGTTACATCAGCCGCAAGACGCCGGCGATGTGTCTCCACTGAGCAAGCCCTGGCAGCGGCTTGCCTACGACGAGGTGCTCGCCAATCAGCTGGCGCTTGGCCTCGTGCGCGACAACTACAAGGCCCAGCGCGGCCGTCCCGTGACCGGCGATGGCCGCATTCGCGCGCGCATCGCGGATGCATTACCGTTCACACTCACCAGCTCGCAGCGCGTCGCCATCGGCGAAATTGCCGCCGACATGGCGGCCCCGTTGCGCATGCTGCGTCTGCTGCAAGGCGATGTCGGCTCGGGCAAAACCGTAGTTGCCTTGATGGCCATGGCGATTGCGGTGGAAGCCGGTGCACAAGCCGCATTGATGGCTCCCACGGAAGTTCTTGCACGCCAGCATCTGGAAACCATCGAACCGCTGGCTACCAAGGCCGGTTTGCGTATCGCGCTATTGACCGGCCGTGAAAAGGGCAAGCCGCGCACAGCCCTCTTGGAGCACCTCGCCAAAGGCGAAATCGATATTCTCATCGGCACACACGCGCTGTTCCAAGACGAGGTTGTCTTCAAGGATCTCGCCTTTGCCGTCATCGATGAGCAGCATCGCTTCGGCGTGCATCAACGCTTGGCGCTGCAAACGAAGGGCGGAAATGGCGGCGCCAACATGCTGGTGATGACGGCAACGCCCATTCCGCGCACACTTTTGATGACGCATTACGGCGATCTCGACGTGTCGAAGCTCACGGAAAAACCCGCCGGCCGCAAACCCATTCTCACCACCACAACACCACTCGAACGCCTGGAGGATGTGATCGACGGCTTGCGCCGCGCCATTGCGCAGGGCGCGCAGATTTACTGGGTATGCCCTTTAATTGAGAGTTCGGAAATTTCAGAGCTCGCCGCCGCCGAGGAACGCCACGCTCACCTCACGCAAATTCTCGGGCCGTGCGTAGGCCTGCTGCACGGTGCTTTAAACGGGCCGGCTAAAGACGCTGTCATGCAGGCGTTCTCGGAAAATAGATTGCAAGTGCTCGTCGCCACCACGGTGATCGAAGTGGGCGTCAACGTGCCCAACGCCACGATCATGGTGATTGAACATGCCGAGCGATTTGGGCTGGCACAATTGCATCAGTTGCGCGGGCGCGTCGGCCGGTCCGACCGGCAGAGCTATTGCATCTTGCTATATAAAAACCCCATCGGAGAAACCGCCCAGGCTCGCCTCGAAATGATGCGCGAAACAGAAGACGGCTTCCTCATCGCGGAAAAAGATCTGGAACTGCGCGGCGGCGGCGAAGTGCTTGGCGCGCGCCAAAGCGGCATGCCGGAGTTCCGCGTCGCCGAAGTGCCGGGCTTTGCGACGCTCTTAGCGGCCGCCCGCGATGACGCGCAACTCATTTTGAGCCGCGACCCTGACTTCGCGACACCGCGCGGGCGTGCGCTGCGCACGCTGCTCTATCTGTTTGAATGCGATGAAGCCGTGCGGCTATTCCGGGCGGCGTGACGAGGTCACAGCGAATTCACGCCAACAGTACCCTCACCGCCTCCACATCCCCGGGCGCGCCGACGCTGAATGCGTTCAAACTCTTTTCCGTGCGCTTGACCAAACCAGCGAGCACTTTCCCCGAGCCAATTTCGACCATGTCGGTAATGCCGTTCGCAACCATGTAGGACACGCACTCGCGCCAGCGCACGGTGCCCACGACCTGCTCGACGAGCCGCTGCTTGATCTCCGTTGGATCGCTAATCGCAGACGCCAGAACGTTGGCGACGACGGGCACGACAGGAGCTTTCACGTCCACCTTGGCGAGCGCGGCGGCCATGGCGTCGGCGGCAGGCTGCATCAGCGAACAATGAAATGGCGCGGACACGGGCAGCGGCACGGCGCGGCGCACACCAAAGGCCTTGCCGGTTTCCGGCACGCGATCAAGCGCCACTTTGTGGCCAGATAGCACAACTTGAGTTGGCTCGTTGTCGTTCGCCACCTGACAGACATCGCCTTGGCTTGCTGCGTCCGCCACTTGGCGCGCCACATCGATGCCAACGCCGAGCAGCGCCGTCATGGCACCCTGCCCCACCGGCACGGCCGCTTGCATGGCTTGCCCGCGCAGCCGCAGCAGTCTGGCTGTATCGGCAAGCGAAAACGAACCGGCAGCCGCCAGCGCCGAATATTCGCCTAGCGAATGACCGGCGACGTATTTGACTTTGTCTTTGAGGGACAGCCCGAACTCGCTTTCTAGCACCCGCATCACGGCCATTGAAACAGCCATCAACGCCGGCTGCGCGTTGTGAGTAAGCGTGAGCGTCTCTTTGCTGTCGCCCCACATGATGGCCGACAGCTTTTCGCCGAGCGCGTCGTCAACCTCGTCGAACACGGCTTGCGCCACCGGAAAAGTTTGCGCCAGCTCACGCCCCATACCGATGTCTTGGCTGCCCTGTCCGGGGAAAATCAATGCGGTTGCCATAGCGCCCTGCCTTGCCTGCTGATTGCGTGCGTTGGCAGATGCACGCGGCCGGGCAAGGTGTCAAGCGGACCCGTTCAAACGAGTTCAAACCGCAATTCGCCGTGATGAGCCACACCGGATGGCTCCGTCGCGGTCACGGCGATGATCTGAGGACCCAATGCCAAATCAAGGGGTAAAGCGGCCTGCCATATATGTGACGACGGACAGGCTTCGAGCCACGGCTTACAGAGTTGCGGAACCCGCGCATAGCTTTGCGCGACGTAAGGATCGATCGTGCTGAAGGCCACCATCGCGGTGGCCGTGCATGACGCGTCTGATTTGAACTCCACTCGCGTGCGCGAGCCACCATCAAAAACGTCGGCAACGACCGCCAGTGACGAGAGATCGGAACGGCTGATACGCTCCGGCGCGAGGACGAGCGAGCCAGACCGGTCTGGCGAAGCCTGACACAGCATCACGCGCATCTGGTTGGAAGCAGCAGCATCCTGCGCCGGCACAAAGCGTGTCGTGGCTTTTACGCCGTCGATACTCAACACATGATGCCCGCGCGGGCTGCCGTCGCGGCTGTCAGCGCGCGGCACCCCATGCGCATCGCGCTCACCGCTCCACCAACTGCCGCACACCGCCGTCAAAACGTGATGGTGATGCGGGCGATCCCGGTAGAAGCCATCACTGCGGCCAATATAGTGGTGCTCGGTCGTGTGCGAGTGGCCGGAAAAACTGATCGAATGCGGCCGGTTCGAGAGCAGCGCCAGTAGCCTAGCGCGATCTGCCGTTGTAGCCGCGTCCCCTTTGGGGTCGTTAAAACTCACCAGCGGAATGTGCATTGAGACGACGATCAGCCGGTCATCTGGAACATAGCGCAGCACAGAGCGAACAAAAGCCAGCTGCTCGCGCCCGATGCGCCCGCGGTAGGGTTTGTCTGAATGGCGCGCCGCTCGGGGGCTTAGTGCCTCGACATTGTTCAAAACAAAGAAAACAGCCCGGCCGTGTTCAAACGCGTAGTGCGCCGGGCCGACGTGCTGCGTCCACTGTTCCAGCGCGCTTGCCGCTGTGGGGGCCTGCAGATCCATGTCGTGATTGCCGGGGCAATGATGCCATGGCAAGCCGGTCTCCCTGGTAATTTCGAGATAGTCCGGCAGCAGTGTCAGATCATCTCCCATGGCATCGCCATGATGTAGCGCAAAGGCAGCAGTGGAGCCGCGCGTGGCGTTCACAAGATCATGGCGCACGAACGCTAGCTCTTCACGGGTTGAGGCTTGCGTATCGGCAAACAGCAGCACGTCAAACTGGTCTGCTTCCGCGCTTCGTTCGAGTGCAAAATCAATGGAGTCGCTGGGACCAGCAGCAATTGTGCGTGCGCTTTTCCAGAATTTTTGGGGCGCATCCGGCTGGCACGACATACGCCACTGCGCAGGCTTGATGACGAAAATGCTGTCGCCGTCGCGCATAGGCAATTGCCATGAGCCGTCGTGCAACGTGCGCGTCACGTCGCGGCCATTGGAGACGGACACACCAGCGATCCCGCGATCGCAAGCTGTGCGACGACCGCTGCCTGTCACATCTTCGTAAACTGTGCCGCGAACATGCGTTTGATAGCGGGTTGTAGCAGCCGCTGCGACGCCCCGCGCCGATAGGCCTACTGCCAGACCGCCGGAAAAGAGAGCAGCGAGAACGTCGCGCCGTGTTGCAGGGCCGCCGCCGTTCCGTCCATCGTGCATCAATGGGCTCGCATGCTGAGGGCACGCGGCAAAGCCCGCCGCCCTATTCGACATGCGCTTGGAGTTACGCGTGATTCACGACACCAGCCCAACAGATCGTTGACAGTTGAGTGACAGCCGCGCCTCACCAGCCTTTCGAAACTGTCTCTGGAACTATTCCGTTACTTTCGCGTTGAGAGCTTGGCGTTGAGGCGTCAACCAACGAGCGGGGCTCGCCGCTGCGCCCCATGCAACGGGCCTTCCTGATTGCTAACTGTCTATTGTGAATTGATGCAGGTCCACACCGCTGCGCGACACGTTACCCTTTGAAGTCACTTCCGGAGCATACTCTTATGTTGCAACCCACCCACAATACGCTGTCTGAGAACATCCGCGGTCAATCCGTCGAACTGCTGAACAAGCATCTCGCTGCGGCCATTGATTTGCATGCTCAGGTTAAGCTGGCCCACTGGAACGTACGCGGCCCAGGCTTCATCGCGGTCCATGAACTGTTCGATAAAGTATCCGAAGAGGTCGAAGGTTTTTCCGACATGCTGGCCGAACGCGCTGGCGGGCTGGGCGGCACGGCTCATGGCAGCGTTCAAGTAGCGGCCGAGCGCTCATTCTTAGTGCCATACCCGCTGGGCATCGCCGACGAAAAGAAGCATGTATTTGCGATTTCCGGTGCACTCGCAGCATTTGGCCAATCGGCCCGCGAAGCAATCAATCAAGCGACAGTTTTTGGCGACGCGGACACGGCGGATCTGTTTACGGAAATGTCGCGCGGAATAGACCAACAGCTCTGGTTTGTTGAATCTCACGTTGCGCCGAAGTGATCTGGGCGCCGAAGTGATCGGGATCGTTGGGATGCCCCAACCGCATTGATGACGAAATCAGACTATATGGATCATGGGCTTAGCAGCCTAAAGTTCGCCAGTTAAGAACTGCGCGCGTCCATGCGCAAACGACCAGTCTTCATCGGTACAGGTGACGAGGTTGATCATAACGTCGGTAGGCGCAATACCGCAAACGCGGCCAAGTTCTTCGACAGTGAGGTGGTAGTACAGTTCTTTCATGTCGCGGGAGCGCGGCCGTGTCGTGACCTGGATGAACACAACCTTGTTCGTACGTTCAAAGCCCAGCCCCGTGTCCTGCATGATCATGCGCGATGCCGGATGCTCGTGCACGATCTGATAGCGGTCTCGCTCAGGCACCTTGAAGGCAGTCACCATTGCGCGGTGGCAGGTGTCGAGCAGCGCTTT
>JANNXL010000152.1:0-2792 GCA_031409575.1 Hyphomicrobium sp. | reverse complement strand
ACATGCTCTATCTGGCGCTCGGCATCATTGGCGCCACCGTCATGCCGCACAATCTCTATTTACACTCCGCCATCGTGCAGACGCGCAACTACGGAGACAGCCCGAAGGAGAAACACGCGGCGCTGAAATATGCCACCATCGACTCGACGGTGGCGCTGATGTTTGCCCTGCTCGTGAACGCGTCGATCCTCATTCTGGCTGCCGCGACGTTCCATACAGCCGGCAAGACGGATGTGTCGGATTTGGGCGAAGCGCACTCGCTGCTCATGCCCCTTGTCGGCGCATCCGTGGCGCCCTTGCTGTTTGCCGTCGCGCTGTTGTGCTGCGGTCTCAGCTCCACGGTTACAGCCACGCTGGCGGGCCAAGCAGTGATGGAAGGGTTCATCAACTTCCGGCTTCCCCCGTATTTGCGCCGTCTGGTCACGCGCGCCGTCGCGATTGTTCCCGCCGTTGCAGTCATCATGATTTACGGCAGCGGCGAGATGGGCAAACTGCTCATTCTCAGTCAGGTGATCTTGAGCCTGCAGTTGCCCTTCGCTGTGGTGCCGCTCGTCATGTTCACGGCCGACCGCGCGAAAATGGGCGAGTTTACTGCCCCGCGTGCATTAACTGTGATTGCCGGGCTCGTCGCCGCGTTGATCATTGTCCTCAACGTGAAGCTGCTGTTTGATCTCGCCATGGCAGCGTGACGTTGCGCACTCTTGCAGGCCTCGCCCGCACCACGCTACTCAGGGGAATGAGGGGGCGCGCGCATGTCCAGGTTGGCCAGCACACATGACCGGCTGAAGCCGAGCTACGACGTGATTGTCGTCGGCTCGGGTTATGGAGGCGGCGTCACCGCGTCCCGCCTGTCACGGGCAGGCAAGCGCGTTGCAGTCTTCGAACGCGGCCGCGAAATTATCACCGGCGAATTCCCGGCCAAGTTTCCCGATCTCAAAAATGACATGCAGGTGCGCGGCAAAACTTTGCGCACCGGCCCCAACACGGCGCTCTTTGACGTGCGCCTAGGTGCTGATATGCACGTTCTCGTCGGCTGCGGCCTGGGTGGCGGATCGCTGGTCAATGCCGGCGTGACGTTGCGGCCGGACCGGCGCGTATTTGCCGACGGCGTCTGGCCGGGCCAGGTGGCGCAAGATGGCACGCTCGATCAGGGCTATGCGCGCGCTGAGAAGTGGCTGCGCCCATCCAGCGATCCACGCGCGGCTGACATGACAAAATACAAAGTGCTAGATGGGGCGGCCAAGGCGCTTGGTCATAAGATGGTGGCGCCGCGCATCGCCGTCAGTTTTGACGATAACACGAACGCTGCTGGCGTTGAGCAGCACGCCTGCACGCGCTGCGGCGACTGCTGTGGCGGTTGCAACGTGGGCGCAAAGAATACGGTCGCTCTCACATATCTGCCCGATGCGGTGCGCCATGGGGCCGAGCTGTTCACCGAAATCACGGTGCGCCACATTGAGAAGCTGAAAGGCGGCACCTGGCGCGTGCATGCGGTACGCTCGGCTGCGCCGGACCCTTTGAGCGATGCAGGCTTCACGATGGAAGCCGCCGTCGTCGTGCTGGCGGCCGGCACGCTGGGTTCGACGGAGATCCTTCTGCGTTCGCGTCAAAAGGGCCTCGCAATCTCGGATCGTCTCGGGGAGCGGTTCTCGGCCAACGGCGACATCATCGCATTCGGCTATGGATCTAAGACGCCAGTCAATGCGATTGGCGTCGGGCACCCCTCCAAGGTTGAGGGCTTGGAGATCGGCGCGTCGGTTTCTGGTCAACTCGAAGTGCACGACGCAGACACTCTCGACCATGAGATGTGCGTGCAGGAAGGAGCCATGCCGTCGGCCATCGCACCGGCTCTGCCGCTGATGTTTTTGCCCAATGGCCGCCTGCTCGGCGCGCTGCAAAGCCTGATCAACGGCGTGTACAAAGGTCCGTTCGCGAGTATGCAGACGTTTTTCGCCGTCTCACACGATACTGCGTCGGGGCGGTTCAAGCTGGATGACGACAGGCTCGCGCTGTCCTGGCCCAACGCCAAAGACGAGCCGGTCTACAAGCGTGTCGATGACATGCTGAGGGCCATCGTCACACACGCGGGCGGCGATTACGTGAAGAATCCGATGGCAGGTACAGTGATGGGGCATCAGCCGGCGACCGCGCATCCGTTGGGCGGGGCGGTAATGGGGCGGGATGTTGCGAGTGGCGTCGTCAATCATAAGTCGCAGGTGTTTGATGCGGGCGCAGGGGCGGGCTCGTCAACGGCCGTGCACGCGGGGCTCTATGTCATCGACGGTTCGATCATTCCGCGTTCGCTTGGCGTCAATCCGCTGTTTACGATCACAGCGCTGTCGGAACGCGCCATGATTCACTTTGCAGCTGATCATGGCTTACAGTTTGATGTTGAAGCGGTTGCCAGTGACGAAGTGATCAGCGTGCGCGAACCCGGCAAGGTCAGGCGGCTGGAGACGGTGTGAGGGTGTTCCACCCCACCAGGCTTGCGTGCCTGAGGTCACTCCATTCCCACAACTGTCATCCTGCGGAACAATGATTTTCTCTTCCCGTCATCCTCAAATACGTGACCCCGGACTTGTTCCGCGGGATCGTATTTGCGGATCCAGCGCGAAAGTCGTCGAAGACACAAAACACTTCCGAAGGCCTGCGGCGCTTCTCATGCTGGATCCCCGAACTCCTTCGCAGGCTCAGCCGTTCGAGGATGACGAGCGCAGGGTGATGCTGGTGATCAGCCCCAATGAACCGGTGTTCAAGCAATCTCTGTGGAACTTCAAGCACTTGAAATCTGG
>JANNXL010000151.1:0-7485 GCA_031409575.1 Hyphomicrobium sp. | reverse complement strand
GAGCATGTCGGGATTGGTGACGATTTGCGCCGTGGGAGCAAAGCCCTTGATCACGTCGCCCCACACTGGATCGGCAAGTGCGATTTGTACTGCAAAGCACCCTGCAATGACGACCAGAAGCGCCACGATGAACGCCTCAATCCAGCGAAACCCGAGGTTCTGCATCCACAGCACGAGAAACACATCAAGTGCCGTCAGCACCACGCCGAGTTCAAGCGGAATACCGAACAACAGGTTCAGACCAATCGCCGTGCCAATCACTTCGGCCAAGTCTGTTGCGCAAATCGCAAGCTCGGCGAGCAGCCAAAGCGCCCAAGCGACAGGCCGGGGAAAGGCGTCGCGGCAGGCTTGTGCCAGATCGCGGCCGGTGGCGATCCCAAGGCGCGCGCACAGGGACTGCAAAATGATGGCCATCACATTCGATAACAGCGCCACGAACAACAGCGCATAGCCGAACTTCGAGCCCCCCGCGAGGGACGTCGCCCAATTGCCGGGGTCCATGTAGCCGACGGCGACGAGATACCCGGGGCCGGCAAAAGCCGCGAACTTGCGCCACCCCGTTCCGGTGACCGGCACGCGGATGGAGCGGAACACTTCGGCGAGCGGCGGGTTCTCGCTTTTCTGACGCCAGCCGCGCACGGTAAAGTCGTAGCCGGGGAGCGTTTGGGATGTTGCAGTCACGGTTCCATCACTTTGCATCAGGTCACACTTGATTTAACGTACCAACATATGATTAGGTGTATCTTCGAAAGTTAGCCTAGACTAACTTTCCTGTCAATGCCCGCCAGTGCCGCCATTTGTGCCGCCATGTGAGACGCTGCTGAAAATGCCCTCGGAGATGAACGTGCATAAGAAGGCTGTCGTGCATATTGCCCCGGCTGATGACGACGCCCGGCTGCAAGCCGAGCGATTTCAGCGCGTGCGCGAGGCTCATCAAACTGAACTCGCCGAAGACTATGTGGAACTGATTGCTGATCTCATCGAGACCATGGGAGAAGCGCGCGTGGTTGATCTTGCGGCACGCCTGGGCGTCAGCAGCGCGACTGTTAACAACGCATTGCAGCGGCTGCAACGCGATGGGCTTGTATCAACCAAGCCGTACCGGTCTATTTTTCTCACCAGCGACGGGCACGACATGGCCATCGCCGCCCGCAAGCGCCACAACGTGGTGCGCGAATTTCTGGTGTCGCTCGGCGTTAATGCGGCAACCGCCGATGCAGATGCAGAAGGCATTGAGCATCATGTGAGCGCTGAAACGCTCGATGCGTTCCGCGCTCATCTGCGGCGGAACAAGCGCGCCCGCTAGGTATAAGATATTTTACTCCGGCGGATAGCCCCGTCACCGCACCACGATCTGCTTGGCCGATGGCCAGGTGATGCGATAGCCGAAATCGAGAACTTGCTCCTGATCCGGCTCAAGTTTTGACTCCCACATCAGCACACCGCGCTTGTTGTCGACGTCGGTCTTGGTTGGGGTTTGGCGGCTCGTCACTTCGACTTTGATTTCCTGGTTTTGTGAAACCGGAACCTGATCAAAAATCACAAGCTGCACAGCGCGGTCATGGAGGTTTTTTACGGTGATGCGGTAGTTGCGGCTGTCGGTGCGTGACGTCGAGATGAGACCCGTTTCGCCGCGCTTTTCTTCCGAGATGGCGTGCTTGACGCGTACGAGATCATCCGTGCCAAAGCCCAGTTCGTGATCTTCACCCGGCGACAGAACCGGCAGCCGGCTGGTCCCAACAAACGTGCCATCGCGGAACAGTGAGACGGCACCGGGCAGGAGCGGAGTGGACGTCTTTGGCAGTGCCACCTTGGCGTAGAGGTAGGCTTTAGCATCGTCCTTCGGCACGGCCTTTACCGTCAATTGCGGCTCCAGAACTTCTTCCAAAAGCTGCACGCGCTTGGCCTCTCCAGTATTGGGAACGCTCAAGCGGCCGGGCACCTCGTAGATGGCTTGGAAGGGTGCCACCATGATGGCGGCGTTCTGCTCCGTGATGGCAGCGGGTTCGGGAGCGGCCTGTGCCAGCAAACCACGGCCGCGGAACTCGTCATCCTCGGGCATTACCGGCATGGGTGCTGCGGCAGGCTTTGCCGCGTCTTTGCTTTCAAGCGCGTCACCCATACGGCGCTTCATCATCTCGGACCGGCTGTCCACGATTTCTTGTTCGTAGTCGACGGTCACGGTTGACAGTTCTGGTGCTGAGGCCCCTGCCGCCGGACGTGTCGTGGACAGTTTTAAGCTGACGTCGTCCCAAGCTTCGCCCGTGCGCTGCGAAATGGATGCGCGGCGCGTCAGCGCCATCTTGGCACTTTCGCTCTTTGCGCCCGAAGACAGGCGCGCATCATAGAGGGCCGCCCATGAGGCGTTCGAGACTTGGTAACTCACTGTCAGATCGGCTTCGAGTGGGCTGCCGGCTGCGACAAACACCTTGACCTCGGTGCGCTCTTCGCGCGGCGGGGCGAGGCTGGCGAGCTTCTTGTCGAGATCTTCAATAGAGCGATCAATTTCACGCATACGGCTTTGTGCTTCAAGGCTGGCGCGCTGTGCGTTGGTCGTTGCCGTGCCAATGATGGTGAGCACCTGCGCCCAGTCTTCGCCGCGTTCGGCTTGGCCCGCACCCGGCGCGGGGCGCGTTGGCAGCTGCGCCAAATTTGCAATCAGCGTTTTCTGGGTCTCAGCGGCCTGGACGGCGGCTTCAAAGACCGCCTTTTCATCACGCAGCTTTTCGATCTCGTCTTCAATTCTGCGGCGCTCGCTTTCGGCGTTGGCGGCGTCCGTGCGCGGCACAAACAAGCGGCGGCTATCGACAGATCCGATTTCAAGTTTGCCGGTCGCCTTGCCTTCGACGCGTATGGAGCCAGGCACCGCTTCAGCTGCCAGATCCTGCACAATCACCGTGTGCTCGCCTTTTTCAAGCTTGATCTTGGCCGTGCGCGAGACTTCGGCGCCTGACGGGAACACGGTCACCGACGCGATCTTCGACGTGGCGGTCACCTCGGCAGCGTGGGCGCTGTGCGCCAGAAGAAGTGCAAAAGCGGCGGCTCCGGCAAGGCGCACATGAGAACTCATTATCGTCTCCGTTCCAGAATTTTAGTTCAAGTCTGTTGCAGCGAATGACGGCTGCAGTCTTGTTCCAAGTATGGCGAACAAATCATTAACCATCGTGACACGCTAAGTGCCCGCCAGCCGGTCGCGCTCAACCCAATAGGCCCACTCCAGCCAGGGCAGAACCGCGGCCACATCGGCGGCCTCGATGGTCGAGCCCGTCCACAGCCGCAACCCTGCCGGTGCGCCACGGTACGATGCGCAATCGAATGCGGCACCCTCGGCTGCAAGCGTGGCGGCAACGCGACGAGAAAACGCGGCCTGGGCCTCCGGGTCAAGCGTGGTCACGGCCGGATCCGTGAACACAAGGCAAATCGATGTGTTCGACCATGTTGATCGGTCGCGCGCCAAATTGGCGATCCAGGGTGTGCGATCAATCCAGTCAAACATTAGCTGAGCGTTTTGATCGGCGCGCGCCTGCATCGCTGCAGGCCCGCCCATCAGTTCGGCCCAATTGAGCGCACCCAGGCAATCTTCCACACACAGCATTGACGGCGTGTTGATTGTTTCGCCCGCAAAGATCGCGCGATCGACGCGGCCATCTTTGACAATGCGGAATAGCTTCGGCATTGGCCATGGCGGTACATATGTTTCCAGTCGTTCGACGGCGCGCGGCGACAGCACCAGCATGCCGTGGGCGGCTTCCCCGCCCAGAACTTTTTGCCAGGAGAACGTCAGTACGTCGGCCTTCTCCCAATCGACGGGTTGGGCCAGAATGGCCGACGTCGCATCAACGAACGTCAGCCCGCGGCGATCCTTTGCAATCCAATCGTAATTGGGGATGCGGACGCCGGACGTGGTGCCGTTGGCTGTGAACACCACATCCCGATCAAAATCGGCGCGGGTGAGATCGGGCAGTTCGCCAAAACCGGCACTGAGAACACGCACGTCTTGCAGCTTCAGTTGCTGCACGATGTCCGTGACCCAGACATGGCCAAAGTTCTCCCACGCCAGAACATCGACGCCGTGCGCGCCCAGCATCGACCACATGGCGAGTTCAAATGCGCCTGTGTCAGAACCCGGTACGATGGCAATCAAATAATCCTCCGGCAGGCTGATCAGCTGCCGCGTCCGGTCAATAAGCTCTTTGAGACGGGCCCGTCCCTGTGCGCTGCGATGCGAACGGCCGGTGAGCGCGCGATCCAAGAGACCGTCCCGCCAGCCGGGATACTTCGCACACGGCCCACTCGAAAAATTCGGGTTTGAGGGCTTTGCCGAAGGTTTTGCAGGCGGTGCCACCAAGGGGCCTTTTGCTGACGGGCCGAAGCCGGGAACGCTGCGAGCGGTGTAAGGCTCTACGCGATTTCCTGTCAATCGCAGACGGCAAACGCAATGAAGGCCAGCCTCGCTCGGAGACTGGCCTTCATGAGCGGTAAGATCTAGCCGTCGGTTACTGAATATTGAAGCGGACGCCAGCGCGGATTTGATGATCGCTGGTGCCATCAATCTCCAGCTTGCTGGTATGTCCATTGACATTGAGCGAGGACGAAACGCCGTCAATGTACATATAGCGGTAGTTCAGATCGAGATCGGTGATGTCCGACAGCTTATAAGTGCCGCCGACTGTCGCCATGGCCGCGAAGCTTAACTCAGTCGTTGTCGCTGAATGGATCGACGGCTCATGCAGATCGTCGCGCAGCACATTTCCGGTCGCCGATGCCCGGTACCGGACCGTTTCGCGATTTTCGTTGCGGCGCTCAATATCCGTCACGGCAAAGCCGAGGCCGCCGCCGATGTAGGGCGTGAACCCGCCCCAGTGCGTGGCCATGTCGTAATAGCCATTGAACATTACAACGCCACCCTTCAAGAGCGAGCGGTCATCAGTCTCGGATTTTACTGTGCCGCCGTACACGTTCGTGTTTGGCACCAGCCTTTCACTCGACTGGTCAATGATCTTGACGGTTTGCGACCGCCGCGATTCACCCGTCACGTCCATGCGGAAGCTATCGCTCCAGCGGAACCCGACGCCAACGCCGAAGATGACTGCCTGATCAAAGTCAGATTCGACCGAATGCTGGTCCACGCCGAATGTATGGACCGCTTCGTAGTCGCCAGCCTGCTCGCCAAAAACCATGCCGTTTTCCGACGCCGAAGGTCCGTCGCCAAAACCAAAGCCGAGGTCGGCGCGCAGATACCAGACGGGATCGTAGAGCGGAACGGGAATGGGGGCTGGCACAGGTGTGCCGCCGTAGTCCTTCATGCCGCCCGCACCCGAGTAATAGTCGCCACCTGCAATTGCTTGATTGGTCCAGCTCAGAAGCACAATCAGCATAAGTGTCAGGTAGGTCTTCAGCTTGACTTTCATCGGTCTCAATCCTCGGGTCTGCAACAACCGGCGGCGCGCCGTTATTCGTTTCAATGTCCTGACCTGCTGGCTCCCTCAGAGCCGCCGGCCTGTGGCGTCAGAAACGCCCTCTAACGATCAGTCTGCGGGCTGGCGTTAAAGCCGGGCCCTACGCGTTACAGGGAACAAACCATGAGGCAGGCACTCACCCGCCTCACGCGGGATTAGCGAAGGTCGTAGCGGAGGCCGACGCGAACTTCGTGGGCGTGTATGTTTTCAACGGTCGGATCGTCCGAAACGACGGTGCCGCCGCCGTCCGTCATGTGAACGGCGCCCGTCGCCGTCTCGCCGAGGTACAAGAAGCGGTAGCCGACATCGAGATAGAGGTTGCGGCCATTGCTGACGGTGACGGGCGCATCCTTGATGCTGCCTTCCGTTACGGTCTCGCCGCCGCGCAGCTTGGCCGTAAAGCCCGCCATCAAGGCGCCCGCGACGTGCGTGCTGGAGCCTTCGTCAATGGTGCCGACGCAGCCGCATTCGTTCGAAACAGTGCCCGCCGTCGTTTTGTGATGCACCACACCAAGCCCAACACCGAGATACGGCGAGAAGCGGCCCGTGCGGTTGAAATCGTAGTAAGCGTTGACGAGCACGACGTCGCTCTCCAGACCGAACGCGCGCGTGCCGGGCAGTGCGGCATAGCCATCAGCGAGGTCGCCCTTCGCGTCGGCTTCAAAGCGATGATCGTAGGTCACGTCAGCGCGGATCGTATTGGTGAAGTAGCGGCCGATACCGCCGCCCAGCGTCCAGGCGCCATCAATTTCAGTGTTGGTGAGATCATAGATGCCGTCTTCAACCATGATCGGGTCGTCGTGGGCGCCGTAGCCGCCATCGATGCGCAGGTAGATCGACGAGGGAGCCGCTGCCTCCATAGGCGCGTAACTGTCTTTGATGCTGCCGCCGTAGAGATCGGCAGCCGTGGCCGTGTGCGCCGCCAAAGCTGCACCCGCAACGGCAACCGCCAATCCCAGACCCCAACCTGCATACTTTGAACTCATGACCGTCCCCTTAGTTCACAACCGCATCGCGCAATGGCGAAGCAAACGCCTCTGCGAGAGACTTTGGCCGAGAACCTTTAAAGGAGACTTAACTGGCGTTTCGTTTTGGGACTTTGTGCGGGACGGGACCGCAGCCCATGCCCGGCGCGGGGCTCAAGCCGGTGGTTTCGAACGCGCGAGAAGTGGGAACAAGCCTTTGACGATGCTAGTATTTCCGGCCAAGATGTTGCCACTTTCTAGCATCGCGTCACCGCCTTCGAGATCCATGGCGATGCCGCCAGCTTCACGCAAAATGCAAATGCCGGCTGCCATATCCCAAGGCTTGATGTTGCGTTCCCAGTAGCCGTCGAATCGCCCGGCAGCCGTCCACGCCAAATCGAGCGCGGCCGATCCCGTGCGGCGAAGTCCCGTCACTTCAGTCATGACGGCGCTCATTTCCTTCATGAAGCCGGGATGCCCCGGCCGCCCGCGATGCGGGATGCCGGTTGCGACCACAGCATCCGCGATGGTCTTGCGCGCGGCCACCCGCAGGCGGCGCTTGTCGTTCAGGTATGCGCCCTTGCCCTTTTCGGCAGTGAACATCTCGTCTGAAATGGGGTTGTAGATCAGCCCCGCGACAAGCTGGCCCTCTCGCTCAAGGCCGATTGAAATCGCAAAAATAGGGATGCCGTGCAGGAAATTCGTGGTGCCGTCGAGCGGGTCGACGATCCAGCGGTGCGATTTGTCGGCACCGGGCACCTCGCCGCGCTCTTCCATCAGGAAGCCGTAGTCGGCGCGCGCGCGCGACAGTTCGCGATAGATGACTTCCTCGGCTTTGTGATCGGCCTCGCTGACGAAGTTGGCCGGGCCCTTGACCGAGACCTGCAGCTGCTCGACCTCGCCAAAATCGCGCGTCAATCCGCGACCCGCCATGCGGGCGGCGCTCATCATAATTGTCATTAATGCTGAGGCTGGCATTCTTGTGAAGGATCCCGAGTTATAACGTTTAAAAGGGCATGCGGCCCGATAGCCCCTTCCACGCCGCGCCGCAAGGAAAAGCG
>JANNXL010000150.1:0-3805 GCA_031409575.1 Hyphomicrobium sp. | reverse complement strand
CTGATTGATGAACATCATGCCGGTGTCAATGCGGGCCGCCACCCGCTTGCCGCGCGCGACGTCTTTGGTGAAAACTGAACCGCCAAGGCCGAACTCGGAATCGTTTGCGAGTGCCACCGCCTCGTCCTCGTTCTTGACGCGAAAGAAGAGCGCGACAGGCCCGAAGAATTCTTCTCTGAAGGCGGGGTTTCCAGGCTTGATGCCGGTGAGGATCGTGGGTTGCATGAACGCACCAGGCCGATCGATACGTTGGCCGCCCATCACCACTGTGGCCCCTTTGGCGATGGCCCGGTTCACTTGGTCCAACAGGTTGACGAGGGCCGACTCCGTAGACATCGGCGCAAGCGTTGTCGCCTTGTCCATCGGATCACCTGGTTTCAAAGCGGTCAGGGCTGATTGAAACTTTTCGAGAAAGCGATCGGCCAAGGCCTCGACAACAATGAAGCGCTTCCCGGCTACGCAGCACTGGCCTGTGTTGTTCATTTTGGCCCACACAGCCCACTTTACCGTCTTTTCGAGATCAGCGTCGTCAAGCACGATGAAGGCGTCGTTACCGCCGAGTTCCATTGTGGATTTCTTCATGCTTTGCCCGGCTTTGGCCGCAATAATTTTGCCAGCAACCGTGCCGCCAGTGAGGGCTACGCCCTTGATCCTCGGATCGGCGATCACGCGGCTCACCTGACCATGCGAGATGAGCAAATTAGTGTAGGCACCTGCTGGCGCTCCAGCCTCGGCCCACAGTTTCTCAAACGCGATCGCACATTGCGGAACGCACTCGGCGTGTTTTATCATGATGACATTACCCGCCATCAAGTTGGGGGCTGCAAAGCGTGCGAGCTGATAGCATGGGAAGTTCCACGGCTCGATGCCGAACAGAACGCCGATAGGGGGTGCTTTCGATTTCGGCCTCGCCGGTGCCCGGCTTGAGGTGTTCGGTGGCGAGGAAACCTTCTGCATTATTGGCATAGTACTCAATGATGTCCGCGCTGAGTTTGACTTCGCCTCTGGCTTCATCGATGAGCTTTCCCATTTCAAGCGTAACCGGGCGCGCGAATTCATCGATGCGCGAGCGCATGATTGACGCTGCTTTTTGAACAACCGCTGCACGCTCAGAGAATGATTTATGACGCCACGTATCAAAGCAGGCCGCAGCCGTCGCGATGGCCGTTTCAAGCTGAATGTCGCTATGTTCCTCGAACGTCTTCACGACTTTGCCGTCGAATGGATTGACGCTTTGGTAAGTCATGGCATGGTCCTCAACAGGCCCTTTTGGCTCTCTTCGACCATAGCCTTGAGGCAAACGGCAGCGGCAGACTCGGAAACTACTCAGGTTTATGCGCGCAACCAGGCTGAGGCGGCTAGGATGTTGGGCAGCACCGCCCCGGCACGTCCCGGACACCTGCAAAGGACCTCCGATACCTGACGCATGAGTATTTTCCGAGTCTATTCCGCCCAACGGGTAACTCCATGATCACCAAGTTCGCAGAACCGCGCTGTGCGGTCTGCAGGGCCCGGCAATCCAAAACAATCAACAGTAAGGAGTATCGCTATGACCGATGCCATCACCGCATTTAATGTTCAAATGCAAACCCAGATGAAGGCCATTCAAAACAGTCTTGAAGCGCTCAACGCCAAGGGAATGGCCAACGCCGAACTGGCGGAAAAGGAACTTCGCTCTCAGATCAAGGCTCTTGAGGAGAGTGGTCACAAAGCCAAGGCGTCACTCGAAACAGCACGCACCGAAGTCATGAAATGGGCCGATGATCCGGTGAGCACGGTCACTGGCTGGAAGACGAAGTTCGATGTGAGCATGCTCGCCGCACGCGCTGACCGCGCCGAGCACTACGCGACAGCCGCCGCACAGGTCGCCACCGCAACGGTTGAAGCCGCGCAAAAGGCGGCACTCGACCCCAAGCTTGCCAGGTCCGAAGCGGAAACCGCTAAGAGTGCGAAGGCGGCGTGAATTGCCTCAAAGATCACATCAGCATCGTATTGAACCAAGCCGGCGAGGAACTGCTCGCCGGCTCTGCTTTGAACAGCGGCAGGCCCCAGTTTATCAGTCGTGCCCGCTATCGCGACCCAAATTCTGCCTGCTCGGGTGTTAGCGGCTTCCACTGAGTTGGTGGCTCGGGGCCCACGACACGGTTTTCAAGTTCGGCGATTTTGACGTTCGCAGACCACGCCTCACTGGCAGCGTGCCAAAAGCTTTCGACGTCATTGAGCCAAGCGGGATTGTGCAGAATAACGAACGTGCCGTCTTTTGGGGCCGTCGCTATATCCTGCCAGTCAACTTTTACTGTCATTTTGCCTCCCATTCATGGCGTCCGTCACTGGCTCATGCGGCCGGAACCGTCATCGCTTTTTAGCATGGGGCTGCTACCCCCTGAACACGTTGAATGGCGCGTTCGAGATCTTTTTCGCCAAATGGCTTGCCGACGACCACGGCGCCGGGCTTCAGTGCCATGACAGTTAACGTATCGCCGCTTGTGAAAAAATGGTGAATGAATCCCTTGCTTAGTATGGTTTCGACAGCTGCGATGCCGCTGCCCGTGCCCAGGCGCGCATCCACGATCAGCAAATCTGGCCGGTATGCAATGGCAGCAGCCACGGTTTCGGCCTCGGTCGCTACGATCGAGCAGACCTTGTGACCCATCTCGGTGAGCAAATCCGATAGCAGCATGCCAATCAAGGCATCGTCTTCGGCGACCAGTATGCGAAGCGTTTTCATCGGCTCACGTCGTCTCCCGCTTCGCGCGTGTCGCCTCAAGGTGGTGATGGAACTTTAACCAGGGCAGACGCGTTTAGTTTAGGCTCGGAATATACTCAGTGCTGCCTCACGTACCACCGCATGGCGTTAGCCGTGAAGTGCAAAGCGGCTGTGCACGGGTGGAATACAGCGGTGCCGCCGGGGCATCCGTGCTATGCTTATTGTGGGTTTCTGGTAGGATTTCGCCATGTGCAATCGAGCGTAAGATGCCAAACAGCCGGTCGCAAAAAACTAAGGCGGCCAATTCGACGGCTAACGAGCGCCCCTTGACGGAGCGCGGGCCTCCTGGAGTGCTCTCTTCCAGCCAAGCAATTTTTCCAGTCGTTGGCATTGGAGCCTCTGCAGGCGGGCTCGATGCATGCCGGAAACTTTTGCAGGCATTGCCCGCCAGCACAGGCATGTCGTTCATACTTGTCCAGCACCTCGACCCCACGCACGAAAGTATGCTTGCCGGCCTTTTGGCGAGCCACACTCACTTGACCGTACAGCAAGCCGCTGAGGGCATGCTGCTGGAACGGGAACATTTGTACGTTATTCCGCCAGGGACTTATTTGACGGTCAGTGCAGGCGCCCTGCACTTGTCGCCCCCGCAGGCTCACCACGGTGCGCGCCTGCCCTTCGATTTCTTGTTGCACTCGCTGGCGGAGGACTGCCGTGCGCGTGCCATCTGCATCATCCTGTCGGGAACCGGGACTGATGGCAGTCTTGGACTAAAATCCGTGAAGAAAAATCTCGGACTCGTCATCGCTCAGTCGCCCGAGGAGGCGGGCTTTGATGGAATGCCGCGCAGCGCAATCCTGACGGGCGCGGTGGATCTCGTTCTTCCAGTGGCCGCCATCCCCGATGCAATGTTTAAGCAGACCCAGCGCAAAGCCTTAACCCCTGAAATCCAGGGCGTACTGCCCGAGGCGAAAAATCACGAGTATCTGCCGGATATCATCGAACTCCTGCGTACCAGTACGTCTCACGACTTCACGTTTTACAAAGAAGGCACGATCCAGCGCCGTATCGAGCGGCGCATGGCACTGTCCGCGATTC
>JANNXL010000149.1:0-2319 GCA_031409575.1 Hyphomicrobium sp. | reverse complement strand
TCCGAGCGGCAGCGCGGCGGCACCTGTTCGTTCTCAGGTGACATGTTCGTGCGCACGATGCTGGGCCTTACACCGATCAAGGACATCAAGGCAGGCACCGACAAGGTCTGGGCACGCGATCAGCAGACAGGTGAGATGGGCTATCGCCTCGTCGAGGCGCAATATTCGAACCCTTACAAAGTCACCGTCAGGATCGCGATTCGCGACGCCGAAAGCGGCAACCAGCAAACGCTGGTTTCAAATGCGATCCACCCGATTTTTGTGCAATTGCCGGAAGGCGCGGCCGCACCGCCTTCGTCCGAAGGCCATATTTACAACGGCAGCATCGCGCGCGGTGCCTGGGTCGATGCGTCAAATCTCAAGCCCGGATATCGCCTGCTCAACGATGACGGCAGCTGGGCCGTGGTCGCAGCGGTTTCGTCAACGCCCGAGCCTCTCACCGCCTATAATCTGAAGGTCAGCGGCTTTCACACTTACTTCGTAACGGGCAATGCGAAGTCCGAACCAGTCTGGGTGCATAATAACTGCGGGGATTTTGCAGTCGACTCATCTCAATTGCAGCGAAAGTTTAAACACGCGGAAGATTTCGGGATCAATGGAAATTATAACCCTGCAAACGCACAGGCATTTGGTCAGGCCATCAGCCAGCACGTGTCCGCACCCGGTACGGTGAGAATTGAGGGAACCTATCGTGGGCAACCAGTTGTCCACTATCTCGATCCAAGCACGGGGTTGAATGTCATTGTCCGTCCATCAGGCCAGTTCATTACCGGCTTCCGCCTTAACCCAGCGCAATTGCAGAATGTCCAAACACGGCGGGCCTTGTGACTGAAGTTCGCGGTGTTCAGCTCCAGCTTACTAAAGCTCAGGCCTTGGTGCTGTTTGACTGGGTTGGAAATATTGAGTCTGGAATTCCGGCGGTCATGGATGGTGCGATTTTTAGCGTGTTTTGTGACGTCGAGGCACAATTGGAGGCGATTATCGACGAAGCATTTTCTGACGACTACAATGCCTTGGTTGAAACAGCGAAAGCGGAAATCAATAACGCAGGCTGAAAGCTATATCTCTACGGCTTTTACAAGCCAACCCGCCCCGGCCTCACGTTCCGAACCTTTGACGATGAGTTTGCCCAGGTCGTTCCCATGTAAATGGGCGATCGCTGGCGAATGTCCATGAACGGGTCTGGAGCAGCTGACGCCGGTTTCTCAGTTACACTGCGACTGGCGCACACGATCAGGAGCGGCAGATGTCGTCCTCGCAAGGCATCGAATATCCGCAAATCCGATGCCCCTTGCGAACAATCGCTAAGCCTCGGCATGAATTTAAGGAAACATCGATCAAACAACCGGTCTGGCCGATGGTGATCCCCACGAGTGTAGAACTTAAAATTCAAGCAACATGACGTCCCTAAGTTCCCTGTAAAATCAGCGATTTATGTTGTAAGCCATTCGCGGTCAGTCGCCCTGAATTGCACAAAATCCCACCACTAAGTGGGAATTTTGACAGTCATCAGCTCCCTGTGAGCAAATAGTTGGCAAGGTCGATTGGGCGAGCAAGAGTTTTTTGGGGACAGCGAGCGCAGGCAAAGGAAAAGCGGCAGCGGATCGCAAATAGCAAAGAACGCCTATGGAAGAATAGGGCCGAGTATGGACGGCGGCACTCGGCGGCTCCGAGTGGGAGTATATTTTGATGCGACAGCCGAATTTGCATCGGCATTCGAGACAGCCGTCCGAACTAAAGGGAATTTACGGCGGCGGAGGCCGAATTCTGCGGAATCAGTTTTGATCTATCAGCTCGCTGCACGTTGCCGTGTTTGCGAACCTATTGGTTAGACGGCATCAATGTCCCCAACAATGCGACTAGTGCCAAAACCGCCGCAGCCGCCGTTGCTTCCAGAGCAACCGACAGCCGTAAGCGGCTCCACGCGGCTCTTTCGTTGGCATTACCAGTAGCTTGCCGCAAAGCTGGCGTCAGTCGCCAGCGGTTGTTTGCGGCGATCAGAAGCATCGCGGCGACCAACGCGACCTTGGCGGTCAGCAGAACGCCGTACGTTGACTCAAGCATAGCCGCCATGTCCGCGCCGAAAATTGCGTAGCTGTTGACCATTCCCGTTACCACAATCGCGGCGACTGCTACCGTTCCAACCCGCGCGAAGTTCGTTAACGCGTGGCGCACTATTGCTAGCTGGGCAGCGCCTTGTGCTTGAGCGCGCAGGCTAAGCAGCAAGGCAAAGGCCGCGATCCCGCCGATCCAAACCGCGCCCGCGATCACGTGTGCGCTGTCGCTGATTCGGTGGACGGTGCCGAGCGCGCCTTCGGT
>JANNXL010000148.1:0-3249 GCA_031409575.1 Hyphomicrobium sp. | reverse complement strand
TTCGAATCCGAGCGTGATGCTCGCGGCGGGCTTGCTCGCCAAGAAGGCGGTCGAAAAGGGGCTGACCGTGAACCCGGCGGTAAAAGCATCACTCGCCCCTGGCTCGCGGGTCGTCACCGATTACCTCAAAAAGACGAACCTGCAAAAGTATCTCAACAAACTGCGCTTCAATCTCGTCGGCTACGGCTGCACGACCTGCATCGGCAATTCCGGACCACTCGACGCAAACATCGAAGATGCCGTCGTGAAGAATGACTTCGTCGCCGCCAGCGTATTGTCCGGCAACCGCAACTTTGAGGCGCGAGTGCATCAAAACGTCAAGGCCAACTTCCTCATGTCGCCGCCGCTCGTGGTTGCGTTCGCTTTGGCGGGCCGCGTGGACATTGACCTGAGTTGCGAACCGCTCGGGACCGACAAGGACGGGTCGCCCGTTTTTCTTGCGGACCTTTGGCCCACGCTCCAGGAAGTGCGTGACGCGATGGAGTCTGCGCTTAAACCGGAAATCTTCCGCAAACTCTACAAGGATTTCGCTGCGCAGAATCCAAAGTGGAATGAAATTCCGTCCAGCATTGGCAACGTGTACGAGTGGGATCGCAAGTCCACCTATATCCAGGAGCCGCCGTTCTTCGAGAACTTTTCGATGACGCCCGGGAGCATCGCACCGATCACCGGAGCGCGGGCGCTCGGCATTTTTGGCGACAGTGTGACGACCGATCACATTTCGCCGGCCGGCGCGATCAAGAAAAGTTCGCCCGCTGGAAAGTTCCTTCAGGAAAACGGCGTGGAAGCCGTGGACTTCAACAGCTACGGCTCGCGCCGGGGCAATGACCGCATCATGACGCGCGGCACCTTCGCGAACGTCCGCATCAAGAACCTGATGCTAGGCGGCGAGGAAGGCGGCAACACGATTGACGCCGATGGTGCAAAGACATCCATCTACGACGCTTCGATGGCCTACCAGAAGGCGGGCACCCCGCTGGTGATCATCGCCGGGCAGGAATACGGCACGGGTTCAAGCCGCGACTGGGCCGCGAAAGGCACGAACCTGCTTGGTGTAAAAGCCGTCGTCGCACAGAGCTTCGAGCGCATTCACCGTAGCAATCTGGTCGGCATGGGCGTGCTGCCGCTGCAATTCAAGGACGGCACGACAGCGCAAACCCTCAAGCTCGATGGCACGGAGAGTTACGATATCGTGGGCCTAGACGCGAACATCAAGCCCCAGCAAGACCTGACGCTCAAGATCACCCGCAAGGATGGTTCGGCGGAAAATGTGAGCGTCCGTTGCCGCATTGATACGCCCATCGAGATTGACTACTACCAGCATGGCGGAATTCTGCCATATGTGTTACGGCAGCTGGTGGCGAAGGCGTAGTCCCCGGAGCGCCGAGCACCGCCTCGGCTCGAATCAGCAAATTAAGATTGAAATAGAAACTGGCCGAGACAGTGCTCGGCGCTCCTTCGTATGAAACCGCAAGCCAAACGCGAATACTTGCGCGAATTGGTGGCGGAAAAGAACCGTTGTTCCGGCCGCCAACTAACTGCAGAAGAGCGCGCCCTCGGGTTTCTCGGCTGGCACGAGCGCGGTTATCTGCCGCACTGTGATTTCCCCGGTCTCGTTCAGTTCGTCACGTTTCGGCTGGAGGATTCGATGCCGGTCTCATGCCTTGGTGAATGGGAACATCTGTTAAGAATCGAAGACGTTCAGGAACGTCGCACAAAGCTGGAAGAGTATCTGGATCGGGGCATGGGCGAGTGCTGGTTACGGGATGCCCGGATAGCGACGCTCACGGAGGAAGCGTTGCTTTATTTTCACAACCAGCGTTATGAACTACTGGCTTGGTGTGTGATGCCGAATCATGCCCACGTGTTGGTGCAGGTGAGGCAGACGCCGTTGTGGAAGACGGTGCAAAACTGGAAAGTTCACATCGCGAATGAGTGCAGACGCATGGCGTTGCCGGAACGCCGAGCACCGTCTCGACCTGTTTCGAATTTGAACAACCACGAGCCGAGGCGGTGCTCGGCGCTCCAATTGAAATGGCAACGCGAGTATTGGGATACTTTCATGCGCGATGAGGAGCAGGAACAGAAAGCCATTCGTTATATTGAGAACAACCCGGTGAAGGCGAAGCTCCGTCGCACCGCAGAAGAATGGAGATTCAGCAGCGCGCGGTTTCGGGATGAGTATCGTCGGTTGGTGCTACCGGAAACTAGCCTCACCCATTTGAAGCAGAAATAAAATCATGCCGAGACGGTGCTCGGCGCTCCGCTAAATGTTTCGCGTCATCTTCCACCTCGACATGGATGCGTTTTACGCGTCTGTGGAGCAGCGAGATAATCCTTCGCTGAAGGGGAAGCCTGTGATCGTCGGCTCCCCACCGACGCAGCGCGGGGTGGTTTGCGCCGCGAGTTATGAAGCGCGGAAGTTCGGCGTGCGCTCGGCCATGCCCAGTGCGACGGCGGGGCGGCTTTGTCCCAAGGGGATTTTCCTGCGACCGCGAATGGAGGCTTATCGAAGTGAATCGCGCGAAATCATGGCGATCATGCAAGGGTTCGCCGGGGAATTGATCCAGCAGGTTTCGGTGGACGAAGCGTACATGGACGTCTCCGCCGCACATCAGGCAGCAACGGCTGACGAAAGTTTGGAGCACGCCTTGCCGCTCGCACACCAAATCAAGGCCGCAATCCGTGATCGACGGCAGCTCAGCGCCACGATTGGGATCGCGCCGAATAAATTGCTGGCCAAGCTGGGCAGCGATTTCCAGAAGCCGGACGGACTGACCCTCATTCGCGAATCCGAAAAGGCTGCCTTTCTTCATCCGCTGCCGGTGCGTTCGTTGCACGGGGTGGGCAAGGTGACGGAGGAAAATCTGCTTGGCGCTGGAATTCGCACCGTCCGGGATTTGCAGAATTACACCGGGGATTTGCGGGCCTTGGTGGGTTCGTGGGGGCCGGAGTTAAAGCGTTTTGCCTTTGGCGAAGATGATCGTCCGCTCGATTTGGGAGACGACGTCAAAAGCATCAGCAGCGAGAACACGTTTCTCCGGGACACCGACGATCGACCTACTTTGCGGGCATGTTTGAAGGAGCAGTCGGAAGATGTGGCGACCAGCCTGGCGAAACGTCGCCTCGCAGCGCACACGGTTCAGGTGAAGATTCGTTACGGAGATTTCACGAGCCTCACGCGACAGATATCCATGGAAGAGCCATTGACGGACGCAAAGGAGATTTACCGGCTCGGTTGCTGGTTGC
>JANNXL010000147.1:0-2822 GCA_031409575.1 Hyphomicrobium sp. | reverse complement strand
CACAATGCCTAGTGCGCGCACGATGGCGGCCGGTTGATGTTCCCAGCCGATCTTGAAATTGCCGAGTGAGCGTTGCGCCTGCGCGCCCCAATAGCGTGTGGCATCGACCTCGATGGGGCCGAACGTATCGGTTTCGGTGCGGGTTTTTGGCGGTGTCGTCATGGGTGGCGAGGTCCCGTTGGCGTCATGGAAATCAGCAATTTGGTTTCCGGGTTAGCATGGGTTGCCGCCTCGCTCCACTACGGTGCTGCGGGCAGCGCTCGCCCCTTTTAACCTCGCTATAGATGCCATTCCCGCGACCGGTAAAAAGCGGTATATTCCGGCAAATTGCTGTCAACGCTACTCCCGCTTTTGTCCGGAACCCGCCCATGCCGCCATCGCCACCTAAAGTCCGGCCGCACCATCGCAACGAGCGCGAGGAAGCCATCGCCATGATCCGGCGCGCGATGGTGGAAAAGAAAATGACCCAGGCCGAACTCTCCGATCAGGCCGACTGCCACGAGAAGACGGTGCAGAACCTGCTGCATGGCAAGCCGGTGCGCGATCAGACGCTGTTTGACGTGGCGATTGTGCTCGGCCTCGATTTCGCGGTGCTCAAAGACCGCTGGTACGGCGCGATGCAGACCGCCCAGCCCATGGAACTGCGCGGCGAGGGCGGGCTGGTCGCGCCGACGTATATGGGGGCCTACACCAAGGCCGCCGTCGATCACTACATAGGCAGTTATCTGACACTGCGGCCGGCCTTCACAAAGCCCGAGACCATCGTCGCCTATCGCACAGACATCACCTGGGACCCCGAATGGCCGAGCCTCTTGTTCGAAGAGCGCGACCGGCCCGATGCGAGTTATTCGCATCGTGGCCGACTCTACATTCCGTCGTCGTCGATGTTCATTCACCTGGTGTCGCTGACCAAGGGCGCGATGCGCATGGTGCTCGTCTCGCAGATCGACCGCGAAGGCGAAATGCGCGGGCTCATCACCACGCTCAACAAACAGCGCGCTCAGTTCATGCCGGTGGCAGCCCCCATGGTGTACGTGAAGACGACAAACTTTTCGGCGTCCGCGCTGGGCGAGCACACGTCCAAAAGCGCCGCCTACAAGGGCTACAAGGCGTCACTCGACCAGACGGTTGAGGATGGTTACGCGCGATTGGTGGGGTGAGGTCAGCAGCTCTCCCGCAACCTTCTCAATCTTTTTCGTCACCCCTCACCCAACCCGCTTCGCCTTCTCAACCTCACTCACCTCATCCTCCACTTGCCCGCCCTTTGTCCCCAAAATCAACTGCGAGAGATCGGTGGTTGCGATTTTGCCGACGGACTTGGCGTGCTGGCGCAGCCACATCTCGGTTTCCGTGCGGCCGGCCTCATGCAAATGCGTGAGCAGTTCAAGATCAGGCTTCATTTTACTATCGTCGGAAAGTTCACCCGTGTAGGCGCCTGCGTCGATCATGTGGAAGCGATGCTTGATGACCGACTGTGCGCGGCCCTTAGGGGAAAGCCAATTTCCGGCGGACGCCTCGCGCATGGCCTCAATTAATTCGACATCGCGCACCAGCGGGGCGTTGAACGCCATGCGGCTGATGTGCGAGCTGATGGAGCGCACGCCGGTTGGTATCTCGGCTTTTTCCTGCGGGTTCAACTTCACGAGAAGAGTATCGGCCACCGGACTTTCCGACGAAAGCGTGACGAGATCGGGATTGGCCGAGAAGCCGCCATCCCAATAGGCAGCGCCGTCGATTTCAACGGCGTGATGCAGCGTCGGCAGGCAGGCGGAGGCGAGTACGGCTTCCACGCTCATCTCGGCGCGGCGGAACAATCGCGCCCGGCCCGTCGCCACGTCGGTTGCCGCAATCAGAAGTTCCGGGCCTTCGCTTTCGCGCAAGGCTCCGAAGTCGATGTGCTGAAGCAGCAACTGACGCAGGGGATCAAAGCCTAGCGGATTAAAATCATAGGGCGACCACAGCGACGCAAACTGAGTCATGGGCGAAGACCGCGCGAGGCCGCGGAAAAACGGATTGTAATGGATGAGATCGGGCACGCCGGCGCGGCTGACGGCCGTCCAAACGTCGGCCAGTTTGGTACGCGCGCCTTCGCGTCCGCCCGAGATCAGGCCTGAGGCAAGCGCCACCGCGTTGACGGCACCGGCACTCGTTGCTGAAATCCAGCCGAAGTCGAATTTGGTGTCTTCCAATAGGCGGTCGAGCACGCCCCACGTGAAGGCCCCATGGGCGCCGCCGCCTTGAAGTGCGAGATTGATCTTGCGATGCTTAGGTGAGTTCTGCACGCGTAAAGGTCCTCCAAAGGCACGTTCCGCCGCTTCTCAGAGGCGATCGTGATGCAGACGTTTCGCGGCGGATATTGCAGTGCACCATCGAGATTCACAACCGCAAAACGCCGAATGCAGAACTGAGTTGCGCGCACGCCATGAGGCAAATTGTTTTGTCCGCGGTCATATGCGCGCGGTTTGATCAGATGGTCTTGATGATGCCTCGTTTCATCCCAGGCACACGCGAGTAAAGCGTCTCCTGCTGTCACAATTGGCAGTGGTTTTGCGGCCCTATTGGTGCGCCCACCACAAAAGCGGTGGTACGGCGAGGAACAACACGTAGAGCCCATACACGTCGAGAATGTAGCGGGCATAGACGCTCGACCAGATGCGCGTGTCACCTTTGCCGTCGAGCTTGGCGAAAAGGTAATCGATGCGGTTGTGGTTCACCGGGCAGGACTTCAAGGCCTCATTATATTTGCGGCGGTATTCCTGCACCTCGCGCGGGTCGGTGATGCGCGCGATTTTCAATTCCTGCGACAGTTCAGAAACGGTCAG
>JANNXL010000146.1:0-14453 GCA_031409575.1 Hyphomicrobium sp. | reverse complement strand
CGTTTCTGTGTCCAGAGGCGGCAAGGAATTCGCGGTGCTGGCGATGGGCGCGCGCGAGCTGCGCCTCGGGCTGGCACTAGCCAACCAGCCGTTTGAACCACCATTGCAGAGCGCCAAATTTCCCAATCCCGCCGTTCGGGTGCCGCAGGATATCACGCACATGGCCGTCCTTAATGACGTGCGCCAAATCGACGGGACACTGATGGCGTGGATTATCAAAGCCGCTGACAGGTCTGTCGCGGCAGCTTAACGCGAGCCCACCACGGATTCGCCTGAATTTCCGCGCTGTTTGGGGGGCTTGGAGGCGCAGTGAACAATCACATGATCCGGCTTATCCTAAGCGTTGCCGCACTGGCTGCGATGACCGTGACCGGCAACGCGCAAACAGCGAGACGCGACCGCATCGCCGAATTGCTCGCGCAAGCGTCGCCCCAGCCCGCCGCCCCGCCATTGGACAAGAAGCAATCAACCCCAGCGCTCGAAGCGGACCAAGCCGAAAGTCTTCCTGCCGAGCCGGCCGACCCTCGCGCGGGCGATCCCGCATTCGAGCAAGCCCGTGCACTGATGCAGGCTGTCGATGCCATCTTGCGCGATACAGCCGAGAACCGTGCCGAGGTTAAAAAGCTTCCGGCCAAGAACGATTTCATTGTCTCGCCGCTGTGGACTGAAACGCGCGAAGACCGCGAGGCCAAAGTCAGCGCGTTACTCGACAGCGCACTCTCAATCGTAACCGACGTTCCCGTCGTCGAGGTGCAAAAGAAAATCGAAGGTTACCGGCGCAGCATCCGCGGGCTGGAAGACACCGTTGTCGGCCTGAAAGAAAAGCAATTGATGGCACCCAAGGATGGCGTGCTGCCCGGCATGTGGACTGACACCGTCGACAGCCTGACAAAGTCAATTGAAGAAGCCGCCAAACGCATCGCTGAAAATCGCGAAGCGATCACCAAGGCCAAAGCAGATGTTCAGGACGGCCTTGTCAAATCAGGCCTGACACTTTCACCCGAACAGATCGACCTGTTGCTTGACAGCGTGCTGTCAGGCGATCTCGTACGCCTGGTTGCCACCTTCAATGCAGCCAAACTCATCGATAGCCAGCTCGCCAAACTGATGGGCGCAACCGGCGACAATATGAATGCATCGCGCAAGTATTTTGCCATGCATGCGGCGCTGTTCGCCATGCTGGTTCACGCCCAGGACGCGACGGTCGAGAAAATCGATACGCAGTATATGCCCAAGCTTGATGCTATCTTGAAAGACATCACCGCGGCGAAGGGCAAAACCGCTGAACTTATGCGCGCCGAAAACCGGCCAGATCAGCGCCGTGCGCTCGAAGCCAATCGTGACAGCCAAAAACTTGCCGAGGAAGCCGCCAAGGGCTACCGCCGGTATCTGAGCCAGCAGCGCGAACAGATCGCCAAGGCAAGGTCACGCGCGGCACACGATCTGCGCATCGCCGACAACACCTATGAGACCGTGGAGGCGAGTTTTCAGCTGCGCAATCTCATGCGCGACAGTTCGGCGTCGTTTGAAGCCCTGCAAAAGCTTGAAGCGCCAACCTTCGATCAGATTTTTCAGAACGAAGAACTGCGTCGCGAGTTTGAAAACCTCACTCGCAAACTCGATGCCCCGTCGAGTTGAGCCGGTTACCGTTCAACGCCTGTACTGGACAAAGGGCGTGAGTTCGCCGACGCGGTCATAGAGCTTGCGGGCTGTTGCATTGGTCTCTTGCGTTGCCCAGTACGTGCGGCACACCCCCCGCGCATCGGCAAGGGCATACGTTGCTTCTATGAGCGCGCGGCCAACGCCTTGGCCTCTCACTGAGGGGTCGGCAAACAAATCTTCCAGGTAGCAGTAGTGCGTGGCCGACCAGGTCGAGCGGTGAAAAACAACATTGGCGATCCCGACAACCAAGCCGGTCTCATCGATTGCCACCAAGCCTGCCATCCCGTCCTCAGCAGCGGCGATCCTCTGCCACGTTGAGTCCTTAATAGCCTGAGGAACCGTCTCTTTATAAAATTCTATGTAGGCATCGAACAGCTCCCGCCAGCGCGCCTCGTCTTTGACGTCGACGGGTCGCACAACAACTGGCATCAAACATCTCCCTCGGTGGCCCATGACCCTGGGCGGCGCGCCTGCACGAGCATTGCTGCCTGTGGAACGCTGCTAAACTGCGTGATCGGCAATCACAGGCGGATTGAGAAGATCGGCGTGATACTTTTCAAGTTGTGCAATGTAACCTTGCAGATGGCCCATGCCGAACTCCGTATCGGACATTTCTTCTTTGGAAAACTCGATGAGCGCGACTTCATGCAACGTCACCAGCTTGCAGACAGGTAGATCTTCCACTGGAGCCAATGCTTCCGTCGCCAGGAAATTATCGACATACGCCGTAAACTCTAATGCAAAGCGCGCGTTCAAGGCCTGCCAGCTCAGTCCCGCATAGCGCCCAGCGTCGCGCGCGCCCTCGGCGGCCAGTTCAACTTTGGAGCGCGGTGTGAGATCGTAGCGCGCAATGAGCGGTGCCAGGATGGCCTGCGTCCGCGTCTCAAGACCGGCCAGAAAATGCAGCTTGCGTTTTGAGTCGGCGGTTTCGGCCACTTTTGCCAGTTCGGAGAAGAAGGTATAGCCGATAACTTCGCCTTCATAAGCAGAGAGCAGCCGGTCGTGGTACGTCATGCGTCCGAACTCCATCCAATCAGAGCCCGCATCCTACCCGCCTAGGCCTCGATCAAGCAACCGCCGGCACCGCGCCGCGCCGGCTCAACCGCTGCCAAGCCGTGTGCGTGCCATATTCCCGGGCTCTTGCTCAGCCATTGATATGTTTCGCGTCACAAACCTTGCGTCGTGAGTTGACCCGACCCATCGATTCGACCCATGGTCTGCGCTCCCGAGGCACAATTTAGAGGCAGCCGGTGCCAGCATTTCCCAACCGTATTGCGCTCAACAGGCGCAGGCCAGCCCACGTTTCAAAGCGATGGCTTGTGGCAGCGGCTGCGGTTGCTCTTGCGCTCGCTCCCGGACTGGCTTCAGCTCAAGACGCTGCCGCCACCGCGCAACCGGCCGAAGAGGGTGCAAGTGCGCTTGCCAATGGCAATCCAGCTGATGCAATTACGAAGTTCACCGCTGCGCTTGCCGACACGTCATTGTCTAATGATCGCCGCGCTACCCTGTTGAACGATCGCGCCGTATCTTATGCGCGACTCAATCAGATCAAACCTGCCGTTGACGATTTCAATGCGGCTGCCGTGCTCTTTCCCGAGTATGCCGCAGTGTACAACAATCGCGGCAATCTTCTGCTCACCCTTGGATTGCCAAAGGAATCGCTGAAAGACTTCGACCGCGCCATTGTGCTGGCACCGGGATACGCGGCCGCCTTCAACAACCGGGCCGGTGCCTATGTCAAACTCGGTCAATTCCAGGAAGCCATCCGCGACTATACCAAAGCCATCTCGCTGATGCCGGCGAATCCCGCGCCGCTCTCCGGGCGAGGGCGTGTGCATCTGAGCTTAATGCGCCCTCACGCAGCGACGCGGGACTTCACCCGTGCCGTCAATCTCGATGCGCGCTTTGCCTCCGGATACCGCAATCGCGCGGAAGCCAAACTCGCGGTTCAGAGTTACGACGAAGCGATCGAAGATTTATCTCGCGCGATTGCCTTCGATGTGGCCAATGCCGGAATTTACAATGTTCGCGGTCAAGCTTACTTGGCTCTTAAAAATGTGGCGTCGGCGATCAAGGACTTCACACAGGCGATTGAACTCGATCCCAAACTGGCAAGCGCCTACGAAGGCCGTGGTTTGGCTCATGCCTTGGGTGAGGCCTTCGAAGAAGCTTATGCCGACCTCAACAAAGCCATTGAACTTGACCCGCGCTCAAGTGTGGCTTTTGCATACCGCGCCTACGTCTACAAACTCAACGGACAGCTCGACGTAGCGCTTGCCGACATCGCAACAGCTCAGAAACTCGGACCCGAACAGCCCGAAGCGGTGTGGGCGCTTGCTGAAGTCGAGGAGGCCCAAGGCCAGCCCGCGAAGGCCATCATGCACTATCGCAAGGCGCTGAGCCTGCGGCCGGGATACCGCGACGCCACCGATGGCTTGCAGCGCGTGGCCGGGCCTGACGCAGACCCGGGTGATACGGTTCTGCAGGGTGCTGGCATCGAGTTTTGGCGTGTCGTGCTGCGCGCCAACCGCTACTTTGCGCTCAACGATCAATTCCCGCAATTGATCGTGCCGCTGGAAATGCTGGGAGAGGGCAAACCAAAACTGCTCGAATGGGAGGTGAAAGCGCCACCCATTCGCGGAATTGGAGTGTTGAGGTTCAGCGGCGGCACGATTAAAGCCGCAAACGGCAGCGAAGACATCGAGCTTGTTGCCATCGTCGATTTCGAAGCCTCAAACGTCATCGCTATTGTGCCCCACAAGCAAGGCACGAAAACCGCAGCATGGACGTGGGAGCCAACGCGCGTGCAAGTGGCATCGGTCGACGGCACAACCGACGAGTTCAATTTGCGCAACTCGGCCGTGGATATGGCAGGCCCGCTAGGTGCAGGAGTTGCAGGATATGCCGGTCAGCGGCGCTTCGGTGTGGCCGGGGCACGCGGCGAAAAGTGGGCACCCTGGAACGAGCCATGGGCCGGCGGCCCCGGAGCGCAAGGGCCGCGCCCGCAGCGTGCGGCGGGTCAAAACAAGAAAAAGTCCAAGACGCTCTTTGACCTCTTGTTCAATTGATTGAAAGTGCCTGAGATCAGGCTGCAATCGGGCTGGCTTTAGCCAACCCGGCCTGATCCAGCGGCGGCGGGCGCTCGTTTCCCACACAGACCCCTTCAAATCTTGAGGCTGACACACCCATGGCGCTTGCCCCGATCCTTGTTTGGTTTCGTCAGGATTTGCGCCGTGCGGATCACCGCGCCTTGACGGCTGCTGTTGCGACGGGCCGCCCCATTCTGCCTGTCTACATTTTGGACGATGCCGCGGCCGGAACCTGGAAGCCGGGTGCTGCGTCGCGCTGGTGGCTGCATCACAGCCTTGTCAGCCTGAGAAAAGATTTGTCGGACGTTGGTGCGCACCTCGTGCTCCGGCGCGGCGATACGGCCCAGCAGCTTTTGTCTCTCGCAGACGAGACAAAAGCGACAACGGTCGTCTGCACCCGCGCTTACGAGCCCTGGGCGACGCAGCTTGAAACGTCGTTAAACAAGATACTCGCCGGCGCTGACTTGGAATTGAAACGCTATTCGGGCGCATTGCTGAAAGAACCCGAAGCCATTCGCACGCAGGCGGGAGATCCATTCAAGGTCTACACGCCCTACTGGCGCGCCTTGAACGCAACGGGTGCGCCTGCTCAACCCTTGCCGCCACCTAGCGCTATCAAAGCTGTCAGATCGAAAGTCGCGAGTGACAACCTCGCGGATTGGAAACTGCTGCCAACGCGGCCAGATTGGGCGGGCGGCATGCGTGATACTTGGCATCCGGGCGAGGCTGGCGCGCGCGCAAATCTCGACCTGTTTTTGCAGGACGCATTGAAGGGCTATTCTGACATGCGCAACCGGCCTGACGTCGTTGGCACATCGCGGCTGTCGCCGCATCTGCACTTCGGTGAAATCAGCCCGCACCAATGCTGGCACGCCGCGGCTGCCAAAGCGCACGCTGACAATGGCCGCTCGGACAAGGGGCTTGAAGTCTTTCACAAGGAACTCGTGTGGCGCGAGTTTTCCTACAACCAGCTGATCCATTGGCCGACACTTCCCGAAGAACCGTTTCGCGCCGGTTTCGCCGCTTACCCCTGGCTGAAGGACGCCAAAGCCCTTGACGCCTGGCAGCGCGGAGCGACGGGCTATCCCATTGTCGACGCCGGTATGCGCGAGTTGTGGCACACCGGCTGGATGCACAATCGCGTGCGTATGATCGCCGCTTCATTCCTCATCAAGCATCTTTTGATCCCCTGGCAGCAGGGTGAGGCTTGGTTTTGGGACACGCTGGTCGATGCCGATCTCGCCAGCAACGCCGCGAGCTGGCAGTGGGTTGCAGGGTCGGGAGCCGACGCAGCCCCCTACTTCCGCATTTTCAACCCCATCACTCAGGGTGAAAACTTTGATCCCGACGGTGCCTATGTGCGCCGTTGGGTACCGGAAATTGCCAGCCTTCCAAACGATTATTTGAATGCCCCATGGACTGCTCCAGCGCTCATTCTTGCCGAGGCCGGAGTGAAAATTGGCAAAACCTATCCCCACCCCATCGTCGACCACGTCATGGCGCGGGCACGGGCCTTGGCGGGTTACGAAAGTGTGAAAGCAGCCGCTGCGGACCGCTCTGCTTGAACCGCCAAAAGCTTTGTCAGCTAACAAAATAAAATTTAAGCGGCTCATTCGTCCTACACACGGCGGACTAGCAACGATATCCTAACCCTAATGGGGTTTTCTGGATGGGAGTTCAGATGCTTCCCCGTGAAGCTTCAGATCAGATTTCAGTAAGGAGTTCGTAACCATGCGCCGCCCCTTCATGGCCCTTGTCCTCGCCGGCCTAGCACTGTTCACAGCCACGCCTTCAGAAGCTCAGGTGGTCGCACGTATCAGCCGCTCGACGCAGACCATGCGCGTCTGGGTTGACGGTCAGTATAGGTATGAGTGGCCGGTTTCGACGGGCACTCGCGGCTACACCACACCTGCCGGCTCATACCGTGCGCAACGGCTCGCCAAGCGCTACTTCTCGCGCAAATACGACAACGCCCCCATGCACAATGCCGTCTTCTTCCACGGCGGGTATGCCATCCATGGCACATCGTACGTCAGTCAGCTTGGCACCGCTGCATCGCATGGCTGCGTACGGCTGCACCCGTCGAACGCTGAAGAATTTTTTGAACTGGTGCGCAGCCGCGGCGCGGGCCGCACGCGCATCTCGATTACCCGCTGACCCGACAACCAGCGCGGGGCTCGCTCCGCCTGCCACTTTGACGCTTGAATTCTGTTGAACTCTCAAACCCACGCTTGCTTGCGCAGGGCCAGCCTCTCTGCGTGCCAAGCCCCAAGGAGACCTCTTATGAGGAACCTGAAGACACTTATGCTCGCGGCCACTGCCATTGCGGTGCTCTCGCCTTCTGCATCTGCCGAAGCACCCGCTGTTCTCAACGCTCCAATGGTGGCCGCTGCTTCTGTCACCGCACCGGCCATCGAGTGGCCTGTGGTGCGCGGAACTTCTGGTGCGCAAACCGTTCACATCGCTCCGGGTGTCACTGAAGTCACCGCACCCGCCGCTGCTGTTGAACCGCCGCCGCCGCCGGTTCCCACACTTCTCGTTGAGATCGATCTGGGTGCCCAACGCATGACCGTGTCGGAAAACGGCATGCAAAAATACAGCTGGGCCATTTCCAGCGCACGCTCAGGCTACCGCACGCCAACGGGCTCGTTCAAACCGACGTGGATGGCGAAGATGTGGTACTCGCGCCAGTACGGCATGGCCCCCATGCCGCACGCCGTGTTCTTCTCAGGCGGCGTTGCCATTCACGCAACTTACGCCACTGGCATGCTGGGTTATCCCGCTTCACATGGTTGCGTTCGCCTTGCACCCAAGAATGCGGCCACGTTCTATAGCCTCGTCAACAAGCACGGCAAAGGCCTGACGCGCATCGCGGTGCATGGCCGTCCGAAATCTGGCGGCCCTGCCGTGGCATCCAAGCGCCGCAACGACGCCCGCCGCTATGCGCAAATGCAAAACGGGTATGGTTATGGATATGCCCAAGGCTACACGCCCTATGGCTATTCAAAGCCGGCTTACGTTCAGCAGTATGGACAAAAGAAGCGCCGCTACGTGCAGCAGGCACCTAAGGGCTATGCCTACGGTTACGGTGGCGCTTATTGAGATCTGTTGATCCTTGGAAAAAAAGCAAAACGCCAGCCCTCTCACAAGCGCTGGCGTTTTGCTATTGAGTGCGGCGGCGTCGGCTTAGGCGCTTCCAGCAGGACGCGCGATGGCAGCAAACTTGCCACGGCCCAAAAGAGTGGCGGAAACCCTAAATTCGAGGCGCAGCGTGCCCCGTGGGACACGGCTTGCCTTTCAGCTCAAAACGGATTCCAGGTCGGTCGCGGCGTGAAGCGGACGTAACCGATGTTGGCACCGAGCCTGAAACCGAGTCCGGAGCGAATGGGGGCCATGATCACTTTGCCGCCTTTCATGAGGGTTACGCCCACACCACCAACGAAATAGGCCGATCCGTCGACACCCGAAAAGCTGCGATAGAGATCGGCAGGCTCCGTCGCCTTGTAGATAAGAAAGAGCGTGCGCGAACCCGCGGCTCCCACATCGGCACCGATCGTCGGGCCGTGCCAGTAGACCTTTTGTGTGCCGCCGGATCGCAAATAGAGCGTGCCGTCGCCGTAGCGCAGACCCGCCAAAAACGCCCCGCCGCCCTCTTGGCCAAGCACGTAAGCCGTTGGGCGTCCCGCTATACTAAACGTGTGTTCAAGTACGGTCGCAAGATTGGTCGAAATCGTGCCGAAAAAGCCCTTGGTGGCATCGCGAATTTCTTCGATCGTATAGCCGCGCTCATCGCTCATCTCTGATTGCGGCGGCATGGGCTGGGGGACGCGTGGGGCAACGTACGCGTCCGACACGGCAGGGCCGGGTGGGGCTAGCGTGGGCGTTGGCGCGAGAGCCGTCGTCTTTGTAGACCACTGCGGTGCGGGCGCGGCGGGCGGAGCAGCTGCGGACTTGCCAGCAGATTTTTCCGATGCGGCTTCTGGCGTTGCTGGAGCCATCGCAGGCTTTGCTGCAGGCGCATCTGGCTTGGCCTGTGGTGCGGCCTCTAATTTCGGCGGATCGGTCTTTGGTGGTGTTTCGACAGCCGCCGCATCAGTTCCGGTTTCGGCATCGATGCGTGCCAGCATGTAAGATGACTTGGCTTTCATCACACCGAGCAACTCGGTGCCAGCTGTCTTCAAGTCATCGAGTGCAGTACAGTCGGCACCGCCCTTTTCGCCTTGCTGGCCGAGGGTATCGATTTTGGACAAAAGATCGTTCGATTGGGCATCGAGACCTGCGATGCGATCGTCCTGCAAAAAGTCATAAGCCTTTTCCTCGTAACCTTCGTCTGGCCAGCCCTTTTTTGATTTCAAAGTTTTGATGCGTTCGTTGAGCTTTGGCTGCGCCTCGGAATTGAAGGCGCGCAGGGCTGCACCTGACTGGTCGACGGCGGCGCCAAATTGCTCGGCAGGACAGGTCGCCGCAAAGGCCGGGGAAACGAGCGCAGCACCGGCAACGACTGTAAAAGCACTGGCCAAAAATGCAGCGCTTGCTCGCGCAACAGCCTGTTTGAAAGGACTAAGAATTGCCTGAAGCATAACGGTCTCCTACCGTCTCTCATGGAGACCGTCAATTGAGGCATAGCAACGATTGCCGGCATGTCACCGGCATTTTAGGGCGCGCTAGGGACTGTGCGCACCACGCTCGATATTGGGCGTTCAGAGCCAGCCGCCGGTAGACCCTTCACATCTTTTTCGATGAGAGCATCGTATTCGGGCAGGGTCTCGGCATTGGCCGCAGGCCTAATGTGTACCAGCTTGTAGCCGTTAGCCTTCAATTGTTCGAGCAGAATGGGCACGGCTTTGGCCGTATGCATATGAATGTCATGCATTAGGACGATGCCTTTGCCCTTCTTCTCCAGCTTTTCCATGATCACTTTGACGACCGCATTGGGATCGCGGTTCTTGAAATCAAAGCTGTCGACATCCATCGAGAAGACAGCAATGTTGCGGTCGGCCAAGTGTTTGAGCATCGCAGCATTGTCGAGCAGGAACGGGAAGCGGAAAAACGGAGCGATGGGTGCGCCAACGGCACGGCTGACACCGCTCAACCCGCGCTCTATTTCGTCAACGGCTTCTTTTTCAACTTTCTTGCGGCGTAAGTCTGCGTGCGACCAGGTGTGGGTGCCGATCGTGTGGCCGCCCTTGGCGACTTCGCGGATCAGTTCAGGCAAGCCCACGGCCATCTTGCCAATCGAAAAGAACGTCGCCTTGGCGCAATGAATGGCGAGCGCCTCCAGGACGGCCTTGGTGGAGTTCACCTGCGGGCCGTCATCAAATGTCAGTACCACTTCTTTTGGCTCTAAGAAGTCGTAGGCCTTGTACTGCTCAAAGCCAAAGCCAGGTCCGCCTTTGGTGTCGATTTCGACGGTGCGCGAGACGCC
Organism: Hyphomicrobium sp.; assembly: GCA_031409575.1. Taxonomy (GTDB): domain Bacteria; phylum Pseudomonadota; class Alphaproteobacteria; order Rhizobiales; family Hyphomicrobiaceae; genus JANNFX01. The sequence continues at coordinate 4,277 of JANNXL010000146.1, read as the reverse complement.
AAGCGCGTTAGCATTGGCGCAGACCGGTGCTGGCGGCGGAGGCGGGGGGCCTGCGGCAGGTTTTTTCGCATCCTGAGCGGCCTCGGCGACAGGCATGAAGGCCAAAACTGCCGCCAGAACAAGTCCGTGCCATACCGCGCGCATAGGTCTCTCCTCGAATCCGGAGCGTCTCTTTACCAATTCCGGAAGGCAATGGGGAGGGGGCTGTGCTTGATGCCCGTGGATGGCCTTTGACAGTCATTGTGCATAAGTCAGGTTGCAGCCGCTGCGTCAGGTGCGCGGCGCTTTGGACGCAAGGCGAGCGTTGAAGCGCGGAGCATCGACGATCATGCGCGCGTGTATCCCTTTGCCGATGGACTCGTGGCCGTCGTGCGCCGCCACCTCGAACAAAAGCTTGCGTCCGTCAGCGCTCAGAAGTTCTGCGGTTGCTGTTACGGTCAAGCCGATTGGCGTTGGAGCAGTGTGCGTGACTTCCAGGTGTGTTCCCAAACTGAGGTAGCCTTGCGGCAGAAGCCGTTCGACGCAGTCCACGCAGGCGGCTTCCATCAACGCCACCATCATGGGGCTTGCGAACACTGGCACTGTTCCGCTGCCAACGGTGATGGCCGTTTGCGCATCTGTCACGAGGATCTGCGCCTGCCCTTTGAGGCCGGCCTTGAGTGCTGAAAGTTCAAGCATCGTGTTTTCCGGAATGGCGCGATAAAAAGCGTGCGAAGATTGATGGCCTTAAGCTTACGGCCGAAACAAGTCACCTGCGCACATAAGATAGCTGGCGCGCACGGGCTGCGGCAATGGCCCTGAGAGTATGAGTTGCACGCTGTCACCGGCGGCAGGTGTTACCCCGATGGTTGCGCCCTGCACCATGATTTCTTGAATGAACGTGCTACCCTCAAGCCCTTCCAAACTGCCGCGCACTTCGAAACTGCCAGATGCGAGCGAGACCGGTTTCGAAAAGTTCTTCCGCGTATCGTGGCTGGCCGTCTTAACGCCAAGGTCATGGGGAGACGGCCCGCCCGCAGTCAGCGTTGGACCGATTACCTCAACAACCCACTGAGCCGTATCGCCCATGCGATGCAAAACGATATCGGCCGAGTAGCCCGTGTCACCTGTCCCAAAAGCCGCGCGAAGCCCGCATTTCACCAAGCGATCATTCTCAAACAGTATGAGCGGATTGATTGCCGTCAAGTCAGGAGCAGCAGTTGCGGTATCTTGCGCGTATGTGCTGGCTGGCCCGACCAGCGCCAGCCCTGCCATCAGGCCGCAAAAACATTGCCACACAAGCCTGGCTGTCCGTCTTTGCGACGCCCGGTGAGGTTTTGATAATCTTGTCATCATGATCGCGGCAGTCTCCTGGGGCGGCGCTTTGCTTTCAGTGATCACATTCAGAAAATTTTACGCTTCATGTTGTCTATTGGTTCTTCAAGCCTATTCCTCAAATACGCCAAGGACCGACCGGCCATGACCATTGAGGCGCACAACCAAACCGGGGCCCGCGACCTGGAAGGCACGTTCCTGGGCATTGATGGTTCGAGCTGGGTCAGCTGGGCCTCTTACTATGCCGGGTTCCTGCTCGCAGGCTCGCAGCAGACAAACGCGCGCATTCTCGCCCTCGGCTGGGAGGTCGCTGTGCTCTCGGGCGCCATCGTGGCGTTCTTCGTTTCGATCTTGATCATCCAGCGCCACATGCGGTTTTCGCTGCTGGCCAACACCTACGGCACACCCAACCGCCTCGTGACCGCTGGCATATTTTCGTACTCGCGCAATCCGATATATGTGGCGTACTTTATGCCCCTGTTGTCTCTCGCCGTTTTGTCGCCTGCCGCAAGTGCGGCGGCGTTTGGCTTTTACATCTTCGGCATGAACCAGTTCGTCATCCACCGCGAGGAGCGCATGCTGGAAAACGGGTTTGGTGACGAATACCGTGCTTACAAAGCACGTGTACGGCGCTGGCTTTGACGAGCACTGAACTGCTCTAGTCTTCTTTGACGTTCTTTTCCACCCACGCAGAAAAATCCACATCGAGAAGGCCAGGCACGTCCTTACCTTCTGCCCCGATCTCGATCCACGCTTGGCGGCAACTCGTCAGACGCATTTTCCGGCATTCGGTTTTACGGTTGGTTGCGGGATCAATTTCAATACAAGCGAAGGCCTTGTCCCAGGCAGCAGTCACGTTGTCGGCACCGGCTTTGAATACGGCGGCATCATCTCCCGTAAAGCTTTGGGCGAGCGACTCTGCTTTGTCCGTAATCTTCCCGCCCGGACAGAACTTAGAAGCTGATTGCGCCTGCCCGTAGCGGGCTCCCGCATCGGAGACAGAAAGTTCGCCTCCGTGCGCCGTGGCGGTCACAGCAAAAACTGCGAGCACCAAACCAAACCCGAAGTTCACGTCACGTCGCATGGCACCCTCCCGATTTGTTTGAATGTGTATACGCGCACCTTAGAAGTTTGGCCTACCCACGTAGCTACAGTGCTGCCAGCGACGGGGCCTCGACTGCCGATCTGCAATTCCCCGGCATATGAGCCAATTGTAAACTTGCCACCACTGAAAATATCAACTAAACTAACATGACTTAGTTTATAGGAAATCGCAATGCGCACTGTGAATATTCATGAAGCCAAGACGCAGTTGTCGCGCCTGGTTGAACAAGCGTCGAAGGGCGAAGAGTTTATCATCGCCAAGGCGGGAAAACCCATGGTCAAGGTTGTACCGCTTGATGCTCACGATGCCGCCTTACCGCGCCGTCTTGGTTTCCTCGCAGGAGAGATCAAAGTGCCTGATGACTTTGACCAGATGGGTGCTGAAGAAATCGAACGGCTGTTCGGAGCCGGACTTTGAACCTGCTTGTCGACACCCACCTCTTGCTGTGGGCCGCGGGTGAACCGCAAAGGCTATCGAAGCGCGCGCGCCGCCTGCTTGAGGATCCCGGCACACACTTATGGTTCAGCGCAGCGAGTCTGTGGGAGATCACAATTAAGCATGGACTCGGCCGCAACGACTTTCGCGTTGATCCCCGGCAACTGAGGCGCGGGCTGACCGACAACGGCTGGCGTGAACTTTTCATATCAAGCGAGCACTGCGTTGCCATAGTCAACCTTCCGCCGATCCATAAAGACCCGTTTGACCGAATGCTCCTCGCGCAAGTGCACGTTGAAGGTCACTCGCTCGTGACTTCGGATGCAACGGTTGCCAAGTACCCGGGCAACGTAATCAAAGTTTGAGGACGCCCCTCACTCCCACTCGATTGTGCCGGGAGGCTTGGATGTCACATCATAGACCACGCGGTTGATACCACGCACTTCGTTGATAATGCGGGTCGCGGCACGGCCCAGGAAGTTCATGTCGAAGGCGTAAAAATCGGCTGTCATGCCATCGACCGACGTGACCGCGCGCAGTGCCAGCACATGATCGTAGGTGCGTCCGTCACCCATCACGCCAACGGTGCGAACGGGAAGCAGCACGGCAAATGCCTGCCATATTGCATCATAAAGCCCGGCCTTTCGAATTTCGTCCAAATAGATCGCATCAGCCTTGCGCAGAATGTCGAGTTTCTCCGGCGTGATCTCACCTGGAATGCGAATGGCAAGCCCCGGCCCCGGAAACGGATGGCGGCCGACAAACGCATCCGGCAAGCCAAGCTCGCGGCCGAGCGCCCGCACTTCGTCCTTGAAGAGTTCGCGCAACGGTTCCACGAGCTTCATGTTCATGCGCTCGGGCAAGCCGCCCACGTTGTGATGCGATTTTATGGTGACCGATGGCCCGCCTGTGAACGACACGCTTTCGATCACGTCTGGATAGAGCGTGCCTTGCGCGAGGAATTCTGCGCCGCCCACCTTGCGGGCTTCGGCTTCAAACACATCGATGAAGTGCTTGCCAATGGTTTTGCGTTTGGTCTCGGGATCAGACACGCCGGCCAAAGCATCTAGGAACTGCTTCGAGGCATCAACATGCACGAGCGGAATGTTGTAGGTGTCGCGGAACAAGCCCACCACCTGCCCTGCTTCGTTGGCCCGCATCAAGCCGTGGTCAACAAACACGCAGGTCAACTGCTCGCCGATTGCTTCGTGAATGAGGACGGCCGCAACTGCGCTATCCACCCCGCCTGACAAGCCACAGATCACACGGCCCTTGCCTACATGAGCGCGGATCTTCGCGATCATTTCGCGCCTGTAGGCGCTCATGGTCCAATCGGATTTCAGCCCTGCGATGTTATGAACGAAATTTGACAACAGCTTTGCGCCGTCTGGCGTGTGCACCACTTCAGGGTGGAACTGCACGG
>JANNXL010000145.1:0-1778 GCA_031409575.1 Hyphomicrobium sp. | reverse complement strand
GGCTTTTGCCGTCTGAACGGCCTGCGTTACCACCTTCTAGGCTCAGAATTAACGCCAAAGAGCCAGACCAATAACACTAACAACTTATTGATATAAAACAATATATTGACCAATCGCTGCGCTGAGGCTAACCTCGAAGCGATGGTGGGTAACCTGGGCATTTGCGCCGGTTGGTTTTTCACCATTCCCCAAAATGACTGCCTGGCAGATGGGCCGCGAGCGCACTGCGCTCACGGGATGGGGAAGCTGTGTCTCGGAAGCAATCAGAGGTCTGACATGATCGGTAAGCAAGCCAAAGTCTTCTCACCCAGAAACCTGCAGCAGTTGCTCGCCGCTGCGAGCAGAGGCAAATTTCCCGAACGGGATCGCCTTATCGTGCTACTCGCTACCCGCGCCGGTTTGAGAGCCTGTGAAATCGCGCGATTGACGTGGGCCATGGTGCTTGACGCTGACGGCAATGTCGGCTCGGTTCTCGATGTGCGCTCTTCAATCGCCAAGCGCGGCGCCGGTAGGCGTGTGCCGATGCACCGGCATTTGCGGCGGGCGTTCGCCGTGTGGAAATCCAAGTTGCCGCCCGAGCGCCGCGCACCGGACACCATCGTCGTTACGTCATTGCAAGGCGGTGCGATGCGCCCCAACAGCATCGTCAATTGGTTCGTCGCGAAGTGCCGCGAGATCGGCCTTGAAGGCTGCTCATCTCATTCTGGCCGCCGCACATTCATTACGCGGGCAGCGCGTCAGGCGCATTGGGCGCGGGCAAACTTGCGCGACGTGCAGATGCTGGCCGGTCACCGCTCGCTACTCACCACACAAGGCTACATCGACGGCGACAGCGACGCACAACGCCGCCTTGTCGCGCTCATCTGATTTAGAGAACAAATAATGAACATCTCATCGAAGCTTCAAGATGATGATCGGCGCAGCGCAGCTATTCGCGACCTCAACGATCAATTCAGGCGCAGCCTTGTCGGCGGCTCCTTGATCTTGACGGCCAGCATCATTGCGCTTGGGTCTGACCATCAAGCGCTCATCATCGCCGCTGTACAGGCCTTCGATGCCTTCACGGCAGACAACGACCCTTACGGCGAGCATGACTTCGGCAGCCTAAGCGTCGTCGGCGAGCATATATTTTTCAAGATCGATTACTTCGATCTTACGCGTGCTATGCACTCACCCGACGCGGTCAATGTAAGCATGACCGAACGAGTGCTGACAATCATGCTGGCCAGCGACTATTGACTCGTGGCTGAGCGAACGCAAAAGGCACGTTTGCCCAACGGCAAACGAGCCCGCAAACCATTGCAGCAGGGCCATCTCGATGGCCTGTGCGGCGTCTACGCTATCATAAACGCGATCAGGTATGTGTGCCCCAGGGTCAGTAAGAACCATGCACAATGTTTGTTCGAACTACTCAATCGAGCATTGGCAAAACAGAACCCTGCGCGAGCTAAGGCGGGCAGTATCGTCTTTAGTGGTCTCAACCGGAGGCAGATGTGGCAACTGATCGAAGCTGCGCGGCAGCATTTGGCCTTCAAATTCGATGTTGAATTCAAGGCCGAGCGGTTGCTGCTCAGAACCAATAAACGCATATCACTCGCTGAGTTGTGGCGGCTGCTCACAGAGCCAACGTTGCTCGGGCGTGCAGCGGTTCTCGGACTTAGCGGCCGCAAGACCCACCGGTCGGTGGTAAGTGCGGCCACGCAAAGCGTTGCCGCGAATACCTTTGTGTGATAACGTCGAATCAGCCAAAATATAAGTAACCCCAAAAAAACTACGAA
>JANNXL010000144.1:0-2709 GCA_031409575.1 Hyphomicrobium sp. | reverse complement strand
GCGCAGGCGCAAAAGCACGTCACGCACAACGAAGCGCTCCGGCGGCTCGATGCGATTGTTCACCTGGCGGCCGCGGATCGAGATCTGAGCGCCCCTCCTGGATCGCCCGTAGAAGGCGCACGCTATATTGTGGCGGCAAGCCCAACAGGGGCGTGGGCTGGACAAACCAACACTGTCGCAGCCTTCCAAGATGGAGCTTGGGCGTTTTATGCGCCGCTCGAAGGCTGGTTAGCGTGGATTGCAGATGAAGATGTTTTGGTCAGTTGGACGGGCACAACATGGGCCCCTGTTGCTGGTGGCGGAGGTGGATCTGTAAACCCAACGCCGCTGGTTGGTGTCAACGCCACGGCTGACGCGACCAACAAGCTGTCTGTTTCGTCAAGCGCAGTTCTGTTCAATCACATCGGCAACGGCACACAGATCAAACTCAACAAAGCGGCGAGCACTGATACCGCAAGTTTTCTCTTTCAAGACGCGTTCTCAGGCCGTGCTGAAGTTGGCTTGACCGGCGATGACAGCTTTCATTTCAAAGTCAGCCCAGATGGTTCGACCTGGAAAGACGCGATCATCATCGACAAGACGAGCGGCGCGGTTTCCATGCCGTTTACTTCCAGCGGGTCGAGCGGCGCATCCGGAAACACCACCGTGAATTTTGGTAGCGGCAAAGACATGGCCGACGCGGTTGTCTCCGGACAAGCCGCAATCACAGCAGGGTCGTCCATCGAAACCTGGATCTACCCTGTCGCCACGTCCGACCACTCAATCGATGAGCACATTGTCGAAGAAATTCAGGCCGTCGCGCATTCGATTGTCGCGAGCACCGGCTTCACCATCACCGCGCGCACGCGCAACAAACCACTGACCGGTCAATGGACCGTCGCATGGACCTGGAGATAACACTGATATGGCAATTCAAACACAAGGCTCGACCGGAAACATCTTGGAAGTGGATACCGCTTTCAAAGCGGCCCGCGCTTCGCTACGTCCACCAGAAACGCTGGGCTGGCACTCGGTCGGCAATCAAAGCCAGGGCTTGACGGGCCTTACCGCAAACGTGCCGGTGTTTTCATTCCGCAACATTTCGTCAAACCCCATCCTGGTGCGGCGCGTCGGGATCGGCTTTGTCACCACAACGGCATTCACCACGGCTCAGATCGTCGACTTTGGGCTGATGATGGCGCGTGTCTTCACTGGTTCTGACAGTGGCGGTTCCGCCATTCTGTTGACCGGAAGCACCTGCAAGCACCGGACGTCTCTGGCGACGCCGACGAGCGTTGATTGCCGCATCGCCACAACGACGACTTTGACCGTGGGCACGCGCACGCTCGACACCAGCACGATTGGCCAGCTTGGCGGCTGGTCCGGCGCGGCCGGCACCACCATTCCGGTGGGCACAGACAATCTGCTTCAGCACGCGGCGGGAGACTATCCCTTGGTGCTGGCACAGAACGAAGGATTTATCATTCCGTGTTTGACGGCCTTTGGCGCAGCTGGCGTCGGCCGGCTCTATGTCAACATGGAGATTGCAGAGGCGGCGAGCTATTGACGGCAGCCCGATCTGTCTTGTTTGGTGGCGCTCTGTGACTCGAGTGAGTTCAGTGGCCGGTGCCGGCGAGGGGAACCTGAATTTGAAAATGCAACCCATCGCGATTGTTGGATCTTCAGGTCAAGTCGCACAGGCACTGATGCGCGCGTGCGCGGCACAGGCACTCAGTGCCGCTGCATTCGGCCGGCCGCGGCTTGATTTGGCAGAGGCTGGCAGCATCGCGCGTTTTTTCGATGAGACGCGGCCCGGTCTCGTCATCAACGCTGCGGCCTATACCGCGGTCGACAAGGCGGAAAGCGAACCGGATCAGGCGCGCACCGTCAATGAACTCGGACCCGCGATATTGGCGGCTGCATGTGCCGCGCGAAGCATTCCGCTTGTCCACATTTCAACTGACTACGTTTTCGATGGCAGCAAGACATCACCATATTTGGAAGACGACCCGGTTTCGCCGCCTGGGGTCTATGGGCGGACAAAAGCTGCTGGAGAAGAAGCGGTGCGCCACTTCAATCCCCAGCACATCATTCTCCGCACGTCCTGGATTTATGGACCCGACGGTACAAACTTTTTGAAGACCATGCTGAGACTTGCAGCTGAGCGTGACGAAATAGGAGTCGTCGGCGATCAATATGGGGCACCGACGCATGCCGCCGACTTTGCGTCCGCACTGCTCGATGTGGCTTTGCAACTGCAGAACAAGCCCTCGGAAATCAGATGGGGCACGTATCATCTGGCGGGAAGCGGGGCCACGACTTGGCACGGCTTTGCCGCTGAGATATTCCGTCTTGCTTCGCAAAACGGCCGCAAAACACCAACTCTCAATGAAATCTCAACACGCGATTATCCCACGCCCGCCCGCCGCCCGGCCTACTCGGTCCTCGATCAGACAAAAATTGGTAAAGCATTTGGCGTTAAGATGCCGGACTGGCGCGACAGCCTCGCTCGCCATTTTGCCGATCATCCATAGCTGGCGACCGCTGCCAGCTCACCTAGAGACCACACATGAAGGCCATAGTTCTCGCTGGCGGCTCAGGCACGCGGCTCTACCCGATGACGCTCGCAGCATCCAAGCAGATGCTGCCGGTCTACGATAAGCCCCTTATCTATTACCCGCTGTCGGTCGTGATGCTGGGCGGCATCCGCGAGGTGCTGGTCATTTCGAC
>JANNXL010000143.1:0-1800 GCA_031409575.1 Hyphomicrobium sp. | reverse complement strand
TAAAGACAAAAATGTGCAGACTTTGGCCTGAAGTTGATCGTATCGGGAATTATCGAGGTTCCATGTCCGCTCATTCGCTGACCGCTCGGATTATTTGTTTGGCACTGCTGCTCCTCCTCGCCTCAGGCGTGGCACGTGCTCAACCCTCGGCCAACGCCACTCCTGCCGCGGCTAAGCCCGACGAACCGGCCGCCAAGAATCACGGCTACCGCGGCAAGCTCATCATCACCCGGGTTGATGTCACGCCGGCCTATGGACAAGCCGCGGAAAAACCCCAGCCGGTCCCCGTTGGGACCGTCTTGCTCGTGCGCGAAGAGCGCTTGGTCGATGGCGAGCTTTATCTGCAAACGATGGGGGGCGTGCTGCGGGCGCGCGATGTGCTCCTGTTTGAGAGGGCGATGGAAATCTTCAGCGCCGAACTCGAAGCGGCCGAAGCGGCCAAGAAACCACTTGGGTCGTATTACTATCTGCGCGGGATTATTTTCTTCAAGCAAGGCGAGTTCGACCGCGCGGCCGACGAATACACCCAGTCCCTCGCCACGCTCGAAAAACCCAACCCGTTGCTGCTCAATGCGCGGGCTGAAGCGCGGATCGAAGCCGGCAGCTTGGCCGACGCGCTGCAAGATTGTGACGACGCACTGGCCCTCGCGCCAGCGTATGTGCCGGCGCGTGTCACACGCGGCTGGGCACTGTACGAGCAACGGAAATATGACGCGGCCCTAGTCGAATTGGAAAAAGCGATCGCCGCTGATCCGCAGTTTGCCAAAGCCTACTTGATCCGCAGTTGGGTTCACGATGCGCGGGGCAAGCCGGAGCTGGCCAAGGCCGACCTGGAAAAGACCCTCCAGCTCGATCCGCTCTCGGCGGCAGCGCGGAATAGTCTGGCCTGGCTCACCGCGACGGTCCCCACTGCACCGTTCTACAACCCGGCCGGGGCGCTAAAGCTGGCGCGCGCAGCGTGCGAGTGGGATGCCTACCGCAGCTATCAATTTCTGGACACACTGGCCGTGGCGCAAGCCGCGACGGGCGACTATGCGACGGCCGTGGCCACGCAAACCGAAGCCCTCAAAATTACTCCGCCGCGTAAGCAGGGTGAACTCAAAGCGCGGCTGGCGCTCTATCAGGAAAAGAAACCGTTTCGCGCGGGGATGTAGCAAACCGTAGGTCAGGCTCTGCCTGACGAGTGTTGACTCCGCATCTCAACCCGCCGCGTAAGCGAGGCAATGTGGACGGCGAGCTTTTGTCTGCAAATGGAACGTCTCCACTCGTCAGGCAGAGCCTGACCTACGGAAAATCCCCCGAAAAACCTCGCACTTGGCCGTGTTATTTTTGGCCCGGATCGCCTAAAATGCGGTCTCTTGCCCAATCACATTTTGCCTGCCTGAAAAGGAGTTCCCGCCGATGCGTGTTGCTTGTTATTTGAAGTTGCTGCTGATTGCGGCGCTGGCGGGGAATCGTCCGGGGACTGCTCAAGAACCGTTGCCGGTGCAAAATCCGGCGGCTCCCCCGGCAGTAGCTCCCCCAGCGGCAGCGACGCCGCAGGAAGCGGCCTTTGCGGCGAACTTTGCCAAGTGGAAGCCGCTGGTCGCGGAACTGGGCAAGATCCAAACGGAATTCCAAACCACGGCCCCCAATGATCGCCCGGCCCTGATTCAAAAATACGAAGGACTCCGCAAGCAGGCGATGGAGTTGGCTCCGGTTCTGCGCAAGTCGGCCGAAGACGCCTACCAGGCGAACCCCGTGAACAAAGAAGTCGCGGAGCTGGTCTTCGAATTTTTCGTCAGCGACTTTGAAGAAGAG
>JANNXL010000142.1:0-2541 GCA_031409575.1 Hyphomicrobium sp. | reverse complement strand
GCTCTGTGACAAAACGACGCTCGTATCTATTTATAATATATATAAAAGTAATAGACGCTCTCCAAGAGAATCAAAAACATACAAACTTTACCCGTTCATACACGGCTGTTTCGCGTCCTTCAAGAGGCTCGTTCACGTCCTACAAACAAGACGCACTCTTTTGATTCTTCTATTACATACATAATATCGTTTTTGGGCGTCCCTGTCAGCATAACTGAATGAAATCGCTAGCAAGCTGGGCCACGGAGTGTGGCCTTGCCATGACGCGGTTTGACTATTCGGGGCATGGCTGTTCGGATGGACGTTTTGAAGACGCGCTGATCAGCGATTGGCTCGAAGAAGCACTCGCGATCCTGCAGCGTGTGACGGATGGCCCGACAATTCTCGTGGGCTCAAGCACGGGTGGACATATTGCGTTGCTCATGCTGCGGCGCCTTTTGGCTGCGGGAGACGCAAACCGTATCGCAGGGCTCGTGCTGATCGCTCCGGCGTGGGACCTGACGGAAGAACTGATGTGGAAAGTTTTTTCGGAAGACGCCCGGCAAAACATTCTGACCAAGGGGCACTGGGTCAGGCCCTCTGCTTACGACCCGGCCGGGTATGTCATTACGCGCGCGTTCATTGAGGATGGACGCAAAAACCTGATTGGCGACCGGTCATTCAATCCAGGCCGTCCCATCGCGATCATGCAAGGATTGCAAGACAGCGACGTGCCGCCTGCGCACACGCGCCGGCTGATTGACCTCATTGAGGGAGATTGGGCAAAGCTGGCTGTGGTTACAGACGGCGGCCATCGTCTGTCGCGGCCGGAAGATCTCGCAATACTTTACCGCATGATCGAAGACCAACTCCGGATAGCCCGATGAGCTGGCTGAGCCCGCGCCTCAACGCACAGTCTTGAGAGACGCCGCCTGGACCGCATCTGCGTTTGTTTTCAAGCCAGCGCCGAGGGCTGTTTGCAGAGCCTCAACGCCGGCCTCAGCAGCGAGGTTTTCTGGGATGATCCAGGCGATCCAGCCTTTGCCGCGCAGGGATCTGGCGCAACGGATCTCGCCACGCTGCGCGCTGCAGCCGTTGTCAACCTGGAGGGGTATCGCTTGCCGGCGGTCATGATGCAAATATCGCAGATCGACGGGTTGCACGCTTGCGGGTTTGGCTCCGGCCACGAAATAGGCGGCTATATCCAAGCCGCGATAAATACAGGTGAGAGACTTGCGGCATGCGCCAGCGCGCAGACCGAGGCTATTGATCGGTCCGAGCGTGGCTCCGCGCGTCATCACCTTGGCCGGCGTCTCGGTGCCGGTGCTGACGTAGCACCAGTTATCGAGACAGATCACAGGGTCAGCCGTCTTGTTCCCCGTCCGAATGCCCGTCGTGCCCGGATCCATGACGAGCAAAACGGTAACACTCGTGGCATTGCGGACGGCCTCCCGCGGCAGAGATGGCAAGCGGTGCTCTTGTGCTTCTGCCGGGGCAGACGTCACCGGCTCTGCCGGAGGTGAGCCTTCACCGGGGCTCATTCCAAGCCCCATAGCCCCCGCCGGGCGCGTTTCGCGCGCACGCTTGAGTTTGTCAGAAAGTTCGCTGGCCTCGCGTGCCCGGTCGAGCCGCTCTTGTGCCGCCGAAGCGGTTTGTTCTGCTGATGTGGTGGTGTCTGCCGCGGCCGGACCGTCGTTTGCCGATGCTGCGGGAGCTGCCGCAGGTGCGGCGGCTTGGCTGACGAGCAATTGCTTTTGCGCGGATCTGAGCGCCTCGGCCTGGAGCTTCAATTCGGTCGCGCGGTTCAATCTTGCAACGGCCTCGGCCTCTGCTTTCTTGTTCAGCGCTTCGCGGGTCGCTTCTTCACTGCGGGCACGCTGTAAAATTTCTGCTTCATCGGCTTTGTGCTGCTGGTCGGTTTGTTCCTGGGAACCTGTGCCGCCAGCAAACCTTTCGGCGAGAGCACGCGCGGCGTCATCGCCGGCGCGAGCGGTATTCGCAAAGAGCAATGCAGGAACAACTGCAACCGTGGAAAACAAAAACAGTGCGCGTCTCACCCCGATACGCATCGCCCTGAACTCTCAACTCAACTGTTTCACCGGATAACTGTCTGGCAACCTTCAACGTCAATTCAGGCAATAAAGCGGACGGCCATTGAACAGGATATGAACGAACGGGTCCGAACCTGTTGTGCGGTGCTTTGAACGTAGCCTTTGACATGCCCGCTCAAGCGACGGCCTTTGCCAGTGCAGCCAAACCCTCGCGATAGGTGGGGTACTGCAACGTGACGCCAAGCGCGGACTTGATGCGGTCATTCTTGACCCGCTTGTTCTCAGAATAAAAACTGCGGCCCATAGGTGAGAACGCGGCATCTTCGTAGTTTATTCCCGGTGGCACTGGCAGCCCTAGGAGTTCCGCCGCGTACGCGATGACATCTTGCGGCGGGGCCGGCTCGTCATCGGTGACGTTGAAGACAATATGCTCGCCAGGATGTGCAATGGCCGCTTCAAGAACGCCAGCAATGTCGGCAACGTGTGTGCGATTGAAAACCTGACCTGGCTT
>JANNXL010000141.1:0-1563 GCA_031409575.1 Hyphomicrobium sp. | reverse complement strand
CAGTCCAAAAGCTGCTAGGCATTTCGGCGCCACGTGCTTTGCGCACCAGTTCCACGTGGGTCACATAAGCCGAGCCATCGCACCACTGATAGGCGCGCGGCAACGGCGCCATCGCAGCCGCCTCATCGAAGGCCCGGGTTGGCCAGTGGCCTCGCGCGGCGTTTAAGGCATCGGATGCGGTCTGCAGGCCGGGCGCGAAGGTGTGCCAAGCATCCAGAAGCTGCTGCATCGTTATGAGATCAGGCACAACATCGCGTGCGACAACGCAGCGGCGAAGGTCGCGTGAGACCACCACGAGCTGCCCATCTCGCGTGCCGTTACGTAATGTGGCTAATTTCATGGGCTCACCGACGGACACTTGAATGGATACAAGGGTTCTATGGCCACAGTCGGGCGTGAGCGTCGAGACACCTTAAAGCGGTTGTCACAATTGAGCCCCACTCGTGCAAGGGCGTCAATCAGTCCGAGCGATCTGGCTGGACATGTTGGCCCGTACGAGGAACTGTGGCACTTCGATAGGGTGTGGCATGCTTGCCTGTGCAAGCTCCAGCATTGGCAACCGCCGTTCTGGAAATGTTCCTAGCCCGCAATCGCCAGAGACGTCGGTACCTGTTGGTCTGCAACAGGTGACTGGCGCACGCGCAGTGCGGTGCCTCGCAGGGGGGTCGCAGGACAGGAAGATCTGATGTCAGCCCCTACGCTCCTCGACAGGCTCACGACACCTCACGATTTGCGCCGGTTGCCGGAAAAAGACCTGCGTCAGGTAGCCGATGAGTTGCGGCAGGAAACCATCGATGCGGTTTCAGTGACCGGTGGCCATCTCGGCGCTGGCCTTGGTGTTGTCGAACTGACAGTCGCGTTGCATTGGGTGTTCGACACGCCCACGGACCGCGTCATCTGGGACGTGGGCCACCAAGCGTACCCGCACAAAATCCTGACCGGCCGCCGGGATCGCATTCGCACGCTCCGCATGTCCGGAGGTCTATCTGGCTTCACCAAACGCACCGAGAGCGAATACGACCCCTTCGGTGCCGCGCACTCCTCCACATCGATTTCAGCCGGTCTCGGCATGGCCGTGGCGCGTGACCTTGATAAGCGTTCAAATCACGTTGTTGCGGTTATCGGTGATGGCTCCATGAGCGCTGGCATGGCCTATGAAGCCATGAACAACGCAGGCGCTCGTAACGAGCGGCTGATCGTCATCCTCAACGACAACGATATGTCGATCGCCCCGCCGGTCGGCGCTCTGTCGCGCTATCTGACCCGCATCACCTCGTCGGGCACCTACCTGCATCTCCGTGAAATCGGCAAGCAGCTGGCAAAAAGGCTACCGGAGCAGTGGGAGCGCCGCGCGGCTCGCGCCGAGGAATTCACCCGCACCTATTGGACCGGCGGTACGCTGTTTGAGGAGTTGGGTTTCTACTATGTTGGTCCCATCGATGGCCACGATCTGTCGACCCTCGTGCCGGTTCTCAGAAACGTCCGTGATGCCAAACACGGCCCCATTCTCGTCCACGTGGTGACCAAGAAGGGCAAGGGCTATCCGCCGGCCGAGGCGACGGC
>JANNXL010000140.1:0-8644 GCA_031409575.1 Hyphomicrobium sp. | reverse complement strand
AGAAAAACGGGCCGTGCGAGGCTTGCCACGCGGCGCGCGAGTGGTCGGCGCGGATGACGTGCCGCTCACGCGGATTACAGCGCTTGCTATGAAGTTGTCGCTGGTGACCGGGCAACGCATCAGCGAAGTCGCGGGCATCGAGCTAAAGGAAATTGATTTCAATTTGTCCGCGCCGGTCTGGACCGTGCCGGGCAAGCGATCCAAGAATAACAAGCCCAATCGCGTACCGCTATCGTCACTGGCACTAGGAGTGATCGCTCAAGCCACAGAATTGGCAAGCGAAAGTGATTGGTTGTTCCCAAGTCGGACCGGCAAAGGCCCGATGGGCGCGCACGCGGCAACCAAGGCACTGGATCGGGCACGGCCTGCGATCGGTCTGGAAGATTTCCGCATTCATGATTTGCGCCGGACAGCTGCCACGCGCATGGCAGAACTTGGCATAAGCCCGCATACAATTTCGCTGATTCTGAACCACGCCAGCGCCCGCAAGGGCAGCGTGACAACCAAAGTCTACGTCCAATACAGCTACGACAAGGAAAAGCGTGTGGCACTGGAGGCGTGGGGTAAATTGCTCGAAGCGAGTTTGCAAGCCTAATGCACGACGTTAACTGAGCTTTTTGTAAACCAAGCAGCCTTGTCCAGGGTCGGTCAATGGCGGAGTTCGCAATTTCGAGTCAGTGGTTTCACGGAAGTGCGTAAATGGTGAGGGTGCCACCCAAAGTCGTATATTGAGTTAAGCCTCCATAGTTACCGATTGCGCCAAGACCGTCCGTCGGATTGGTGAGCCCAGTTGCGAGACCGATACCGGCCCAGCCACCAACGCCCGAGAACAGGCCGATGTACTGCTTACCCTTGTGCGAGTAGGTGAACACGTTGCCAATCGAACCAGACGGCAGACGGTGCTTGAACAGCTCCTTGCCATCCTTCTGATCGCGGCACTTGAAGTAGCCTTCGAGTGTGCCGTGGCAAACGATGCCGCCTGCGGTCGTCAGAACGCCTGACCAAACCGAGAAGGGCTCGTCGATCTGCCAAACGATCTTACCTGCCTTGTGGTCATACGCCGTGAAGTGACCCGTGTTCGTTTCGCCCTTCGGCGGGAACATCGAGAGCACTGCGCCAACGTACGGCTGGCCTGGTGTGTACGAAACCTTCTGGGGTTCGTAATCCATGCAGACGTTGTTGACGGGGATGTAGAAGAGATCCGTCAGCGGCGAGTAGGCGACCGGCTGCTGATCCTTGAAACCAAGAGCAGCTGGGCAGATGTTCGTCGAGTTGACGTCGGTTCCGTTGAGGAACGTGGACTTTTCGGCGACGACATACGGACGACCGTAATTAGCCTTCGACTTGTCCATTTCCACGCCGGTCGACCAGTTCAGGTCGTCGTCGTAGGGCTTAGCAACGAGCAATTCGCCTGATGCACGGTCCATCGTATAGGCAAAGCCGTTACGATCGAAGTGCACGAGAACGTTACGCTTCTTGCCGCCAACGTCGGCACCATCAACAAGCACCATTTCGTTGATGCCGTCGTAGTCCCACTCATCGAACGGGGTCATCTGGTAAGCCCATGCAGCAACGCCTGTATCAGGGTTACGTGCGAACATGGTCATCGACCACTTCTGGTCGATCTGCTTGCCATCCGGACCAGCGCGCTGGACAGGGTTCCAGGTCGAGGGGTTGCCCGAACCGTAGTAGTAGAGGTTGAGTTCTGGATCGTAGGCTGCGTAGCCCCAAACCGAACCGCCGCCGACTTTCCACTGATCGCCCGTCCAGGTCTTCAAAGACGAATCTTTGCCGACTGGCTTGCCGAGTGACATTGTCTTCTCGGGGTCGAACAAGATATCTTCATCGGGACCCATCGAGTAACCGCGCCACAGCTTCTTGCCATCGGCAATAGCATAGGCCGTTACCGAGCAACGAACGCCGAATTCAGCACCCGAGATGCCCATGATGATCTTGTCTTTGATCGCCGTGAGGCTGCCCGTGTATGTTTCGCCGCGCTTCGGATCGCCATTGACGACCTTCCACTTTTCCTTGCCGGTGCTAGCATCGAGAGCGACGAGCGATGTATCGGCCTGGCCGAAAATCAGCGTGTCACCAACGAGAACTGTACCGCCACGGTTTACCGTGTCGCAGCACATGACAGGGATAACAGACGGATCCTGCTTGGGCTTGTAGCTCCAGAGGATCTGCTGCTCGTTGTCGAGGTCGAGTGCGTAGATGTTGTTCGGGAACGCCGTATGGAGATACATGCGGTTTCCGATAACGATCGGCGAACCTTCGTGACCACGAAGAACGCCGGTCGAGAACTGCCAAGCAACCTTGAGGGTGTTGACGTTCTTTGTGTTGATTTGGTCGAGCTTAGAATAACGCTGACCATTGTAGTTGCCCGACTGCATTGCCCAGTTGTTGGGATCTGCAGAATTCTTCGTCTGGTCTGCGTTCGCCCATGCGGTCGAAGTCAGAGCCACCGAAGCGAGCAGGCCACATGCGAGTGCATTTCTGCGCATCGCGTTTCCTCCTTGAAGTTTTTGCCACGCTTTTAAGTTACGGCCGAGAAAGTCCACTTGCGCCGGAGGCGGTCCGGGTTGGCCCCGTGTTTATCGCCCCGGCGAGAGCTTGAGAATGTCGCACTGAACATCCCCGCGACCCTTCGCCACCGTGGCGGCATGTAGACACTTTCTCGTGAGGTCCGCAAGTCGATCTGACAGGTCAATTTTCGGGCACCACTTGTAGGTCATAACCACTGACCTATTCTACGCCTTATAAACATTGAAGATGGTGCAATGCACCGTCGATTGCTGCAGCGCACGATAAGTTTTTGGCGACTTCTGAAGCACGGCGGGTGGATTGACTTGCACTTCAAAATGTGAACAATTTCGCGCCCGCTGATTTGATGCCTAAGCCTTTTGCCTGATTTTCACTCTTTTGGCGAGTTATACTATTACAGTTGATCCAGCATGTCGAAAGCCTAAACCCGGCTGGGGTCGGTGATTCTGCGGTGAACTGCAGCCCAAAAGTGCTGGCAGTGACGCTACCAAACTTTCGTCATACCGAGGTCGTTTCCCAAATGAGGTCACCGTGTTTCATGGTCGGGGATGACGCCATGGCAATCGAGTTGACCAACGACTGGAGCAAATGCAGCAGGATCGGTCGTCTCGCGCAACGCGATCGTTAGTCAATCCATAAGTATTACCCGAACAGGCTGATCGGCAATGCAGCGAGCCGGCCGGAGTCATTGACTTTCTCCAGGCAGACGCGGCTAGTTGAATTGGGACACTGGCAGTGGTGCTATCGCCGGGCGCAATTGACGGAGCCTTAAGACGTGCAAAGCGACCGCGAGGATCCTGTGTCTTTGGACCGGCGCGCGCTCATGGCCGGGGCCGCCGCCGTGTCGGCACTGCCACTTTTCAATCCGTTACCCGTCTATGCGGCTGGGTCGCCGTTCGTGGTCGAGGTCGCCCCAGGCGTTTTCGTGCATCAGGGCATTCACGCCCTGTATGCGCCTGAAAACAAAGGCAACATTTCGAACGCTGGATTTGTCATTGGTAACGACAGTGTCGCCGTCATCGATACGGGGGGCAGCGCAATCGTTGGACAACAACTGCGTGAAGCCATCCGGACATTGACTGACCGGCCGGTCAGGTATGTAATCAATACTCATATGCACCCTGATCACATCTTCGGAAATGCGCCCTTCAAAGGCGACAATCCGGAGTATGTCGCTCATCGTAATTTAGCGCGTGGTTTGGCTGCACGATCCGACAGATACATGACCCGCAACAGGGAACTGCTTGGCGAGGAAGCCTTCAAGGGAATTGAAATCGTGATGCCGACCAAGGCGGTCGAGGCCGTCACGACCATCGACCTTGGCGGGCGCGTATTGCAGCTAAGCCCACAGAAGACTGCGCATACGGACAACGATCTGACGGTACGGGACATGAAGACGGACACCCTCTTCCTGGGAGACCTGCTGTTCGCCGGCCATGTTCCGACAATCGACGGGTCCATTCGCGGTTGGATCGCTGTAATGGACGAACTCAGCAAATCACAGGCGGCGAGAGTTGTGCCTGGCCACGGACCGGCTTCACTGGGTTGGCCGGAAGGAGCCGATCCGCTGCGCCACTACTTAGCGACGCTGGCCACCGATATCCGCAGCCTCATTAAGAATGGCAAAACCATTTCCGATGCGATGAACAGCGCCGGCCAGTCGGAAAAAGATGCATGGCAATTGTTTGACGATTACAATGCACGCAATGCTTCGGCCGCTTTCGCCGAGTTGGAATGGGAATGACGCCGCCTATATATGGATTACGAGGCCGGCTCAAACCGGCCATCTTGGAGCACCGCGCATGACACAGAACACCAACCGTCAAAACCCCTGGGCCCGCTTGGCTGCAGCAGCCGTTTTGGCTGTGGCGGTTTTGGCTGCTCCCCAGATCGCGGCCGCCGCAGAAGAAAAAGATCCCTGGCCCGAGCTTCATCGTGACGTTTTTAACTCGCAGACCATGATTGAAGACGGGGGCGTCGTCACACTTGAGGCCCCTGTCAGGGCTGAAGATGCAGCCCTTACCCCGCTGACCATTCGCATTCCGGCGGCGCACGCGGCGAATGCAAAGAAGCTCACGCTTATGATTGACAAGAACCCTAGCCCGGTCGTGGCGGAGATCACGTTTGGTCCCGCCGCCGGAAATGGCGAGCGCATGATATCGACCCGCGTGCGCGTCGATTCGTATTCCAACATCCGCGCCGTCGTCGAAACGGCCGACGGCAAAATGCATATGGCAGTGAAGTTTGTGAAGGCTGCGGGCGGCTGCTCGGCTCCTGCCCTGAAAGACCCCGACGCCATACTTGCAGAGATTGGCAAGATGCAGGTCAAGGCCATTCCCTCAACTGACGTCGCGTCACCCATGCGCGAAGGCCAGCTGATGATCAAGCATCCTCAGTATTCGGGTCTGCAGACCAATCAAGCCACCGGCTACTGGATTCCGTTCAAGTACATCACTGTCCTTGATGTGAAGCGCGGCGGCGAGACGATCTTCTCGCTCACTGGAGGAATCTCGATCAGCGAAGATCCCAACATCCGGTTTAGCTTTGCGCCGGGCAAATCAGGCGGCGATGAAACCATCGAAGTCACGGCAACAGATACCGATGGCCGGATCATGAAGGGTGCTTCAACGAGTAAGGGGTCGTAAGAGTGCCGGCGTTGTGGGAAGACCGGAAAAGGCGCTGTAATCATACGGAGCCTTTTTCGTTATCTCGCGGCTCTAAACGCATGCACGCTCAGAAACAGCGCAACTCACCTTCAACTTGCGCCAGCTTGAGCGCTTTCACAGTGGCCACATACTGCGGACCTTGCATGTACGAAACGCTTTCACCACCGCGCAGACGCAGAGACATTGTGGTTTCAGCATCAACATACTGAGCGAAGGGTAAGATGCTCGCAATGACGTCGATCGAGCACGAGCATCGCTCCAGCGCCAGCCGCGAGTTACCGTTGACCTGCATGCAACCGAAAATGTACTCCGCGCGTGTTTCCGTCGGGTAGTCGTTCATTTGAGCCGGCATTTGCGCATACGCGGCCGAAGTGGCCGCCAATGACAAAAATGCTATGACAGCAGCCAGTCTATGAATTTTTGAGCCCTTCATTTTGCAGCTCCGACACTGACGAGATTGATCTTCTCATTCACGATGGGTGAGCCTGGGTCCGTGCTTTGATAGTCTGACGCCATTTCAAGGAAATACCCCGGCACCTTGGAACTCAACGTAATTGAGAACTTTGACTTTTCAAATCCGCGCATTTTCTTGGCATCTTTGCTGTCGGCAAACGGCACCACCGAAACGCGCACGGCATCGACGGTCTTGCCGTCATATTCTGCCTTCACATCTTCAAACGTAGATTTGTCCCGGAGCCCCGTCTTAAAGGTGTTCTTCAAGAAGTCGCGGTCCCCACCGGCAACAGCGCGGAACTGGTTGACGCAGTTGTCGAGGTACCAGAGCAAAAGCGGATTGCCCGTCATGCCGGTTTCCGACCATGGCGAGCGTGCCCGGTCACCGCTGAAGACTTGCAGAGAAACATCGCGTTTGCCGTCAGCGGCCACTTTGAAAACGCCGACACGAATTTCATCCGTGTAGCCAGGACTGGCAAGTCTCTCGTCTGAGACCTTGCGCACAAATTTATAAGTTACCTCACTGCCCTTCTCGATCAGTTCCAGATGAGGCGGATCAAAAATCAATTCGGCTGATTTGCTGGGCTGGCTTTCGGCCAGAACGATTGCCGGCGACACTATGAGCGCACAAGCCAAAACTGCGCCCTTGAACCTGACAGACATCACTCTCGTCCTCCGTAGCGGCCGCCTTTTTCAAGTGGCCTTTCTCTTTTCCGGCCCTTTTAGCGCCACAACACCTGGCGGGGCAATAACCCGGACTAGGCGCAGTAAACAGCAATCCTGGGGTCTCGGATTTGTCCTATCAACACTGTGCGCCCAAGCCCGATCAAGTTAAAGACAGGCAACGTGGGCTTTATTTGACATGCCAGCTTACGGTTCGCTCCGGCCGGCAGCAGGGGTGGCTGCCGGGAGAGCTTTTGGGTCATTGGCCGATGAGAGGCTGGCACCGCTTAAAAATGACCCGAAAGCGCGAGGTCCATCGCCAACCGCCGCCTGACCTGTGACGGCAAGCGTTGCTGCGTCAATGCGCTCAAGTGTGTTGGCAAACCAGCAAGCGACATAGACAAAGTTCCCGGTGGGATCGGCTGCGATCCCTTCCGGGGTGTCGCCAACCTCGATTGTTTTCTCAACAGCAAGGGTGGCGGCGTTAAACACCGTTACCGTGCCGCCAGACTGATTGGTCACAAAGCCATGGCCGTTGGCAAAGGCGATGGCATAGGGATGATGGCCCGCCTGCACGCGGCCCACAACGTTGCGCTGATTGAGATCGATAACGGTTACATCGTCGCTGCCGACATTGGCGGTGAAGGCACGGATGCCAGATGGATCAAGCGTAATACCGAACGGGCGCGTGCCCACCGGGATCGCGGCTACGGACTTAAAGGTGGCGGCATCGACGATCGAAACCTGATTGCTGTCGCGATCAGCTGTCAGGATTAAGGCGCCATCGGGCGTGACGGCAATACCCGACGGCGAACTGCCGACGTCAATCTGGCCGCGCGTTTCGCCTCTTTCGGGATCAATGGCGGTCAGTCTCTTGGAGTACCAGTCGGCGACGTAAATCAGGCCGTTACTGGGATGGGCGGCAATGCCTAACGGCCCGCCCTCGACGGCGATACGGCGCAGCACGGCGCGAGCTTTGGTGTCGACAACGGTGACGGTCTTGCCATCGGGAGAGGTCAGATAGGCCCTGAAACCATCGGGTGAAAGTGCGATGCCTGCCGGCTTTCCGCCTATTTTGATTTCGGCCACACTCTTGAATGTCGCAAGATCGACAAACGAAAGACTGTCTGACACTTGGTTGGTAACGAGGGCTTCGCTGGCGGCAGGAGCTGGTTCCGGATCGGCGAGGGCAGGCGTCGCAATGAGCGCAATCCCCAGTGCGAGCGCTGTGCGTAACAGCACTTACTTGCCCCGCGCCATCGCAAACGCAGGGTGATTCAATCTGCGGAGCCCAGGCCAAGACAAGACAGGAAACATCCCTCAATTAACCGCCTTCTAGCTTTTTCTTCAGAGCCTCAAGACCCGACTTGTAGACACCTGTGATGGCAGCGACGGCTGCGTCGTCGTTCAATTCCGGCGGCGGGTCGTTGTTGACGTAGCCGCGATAAAACTTGCCCTTCCATTCCATGGTTGTCTTGTCGCCTTCACCCTTGAGTGTGATCCACGACTCATAGCCGGTGACCGGCACCACCTTCACGTCGACCTCGGTGATTTCGTACTGCAGCATTTTTTTCTCGGCATCCCACTTGTCGAGCTTTTCGTTGATCTTGCCGCCATCTTTGGTGGTAAGAATGCGCGTGGCGTTGACATCGTTACCGCCGGTGCCTTCGGTCTTAACGAACGCGGGATGCCAGCTCATATCTTGAAAATTGCTGACAACCGCCCACACCTTCTCTAGCGGCGCGTTAATCTCGACCGTTTCGACAACCTTCTGGCGGGTCGGCCCATGAGCCCATGCCGTCACTGGCAACATGGCCGTTACCGGCAACAAGGCCACGAATGCGGCGCCCAAACCAAAGCCTCTCAGAGACATGCAGACATCCTCCAAAACGATGAACGGCGCTTTTTACCTAGGGTTCGAGGCGAAGTCACGGCGTTCTATAGCCCGCCGGACGGGCGACAGTGATTCCTTCGCGCGGCACAATGCTGCGCGATTTCGCCGCGATGGCGCGGGCCGGGTCGGGGATTGTCTCGAACCGGTTGTCTCGACGCTGCGCCCATGCTTTGGTCGCGCCGCGCAACACTACGGAAGTCATAATGACAGACACGGTAATTTCTGCATCAAGCGGTCCGGGCAATGGCTCGAATATAGTTGAAGGTGTCGCTTGTCCATTTTGCGGGTTGGTTTGTGACGACTTGGCCCTGGGTGGCGAGGGCAAGTCCCTCAAGGTGCTCAAAAACGGATGCGCGAAGGCCATTGCGGGCTTCGAGCGCGATGTTTCTGGAGCTGAGCCGATGATTGCCGGCAAGCCGGC
>JANNXL010000139.1:0-7769 GCA_031409575.1 Hyphomicrobium sp. | reverse complement strand
CTGGGCGTCGCCGGATCTGCGATTGACAAAAGCTGGCTCTTGCTACGCGCCTATTCGATGAAAGTTCAGGGCAAAGATATCGCTGACTTCGCTGCCCCGCAGTACGGTGCCGCGCCTCTGTTGGCCGAGCAGCTTAGGGATGGCAAGCTCGATGCCGCGCTAAACTTCTGGACGTTCTCGGCCCGCTTAAAGGGTGATGGGTTCCGGTCAATTTTGACCATGGCAGAGGTGATGACCGCACTCGGCATCGATCCGCCGCCGGCCCTTGTCGGCTTCATCTGGAAGGAGGCCACCGAGTCGTCGCAGCCCGGTGCCATCAAGTCGCTTCTCGCGGCCGCCGCTGAGGGCAACGCACTTTTAGCGGCGTCGGATGGGCCATGGGAGCGCCTGAGACCACTTATGAAAGCGGCCAGCGATAGTGAGTTCATGGCCTTGCGTGATGGATACCGCAAGGGCATTCCCGGACCATGGCGCGATGCTGAAATGCGCTCGGCGGAAAAGATTATGAGTATCCTTGTTGAATCCGGCGATACGGAACTGGTTGGCAATGGCACACGTTTTGACTCCAAGCTCTTCCACGCTGCCGGCGCGTAAGCCATCCGCCTTTGCAGGGACATGGGTCGAGCGGCTCGGCTGGGCGGCGATTTCGCTAACGACGCTCGGGCTCATTTGGTCGATGGCTGCAATGGCTATTGGCAGCCGGCATTTTCCTGGCCCCAGTCTCGTATTTGAGGTTCTGGCACGCGAAGCCGCGACGGGCATGCTCTGGCATCACTTGGGGATCACGCTGGCACGCGTTGCTGCAGCCTTTGTTATCGCCATGTTAATTGGCGGGGCGATCGGCATTGTCGTGGGCTCCCACAAGACGGCCGACAAATTTTTCGATAGTTGGCTGACGCTGTTTCTAAATCTGCCAGCGCTCGTCATCATAGCACTCTGTTACGTTTGGTTTGGCACCACGGAAGCGACGGCGGTCACTGCTGTCGCCATCAGCAAAATACCAAATGTGGCAATACAGATGCGTGAAGGCGCGCGCAGTTTGTCGAAGGATTTGTCTGAAATGGCGCGGGTCTATGGATTCGGGCCATGGAAGACACTTCGCCACGTTGTGCTGCCGCAGCTCGCCCCATTCTGGGCGGCAGCCGCGCGCTCTGGATTGGCGCTCGTCTGGAAGATTGTTCTGGTCGTGGAGGCGCTCGGCGGTCATTCAACCGGTGTCGGTCATCAGATCCACACAGCCTTCGGATCTTACGATGTACCGGTCATTCTCGCCTATGCGCTGGCCTTTATCGTTGTCATTCAGATCGTGGAGCTGGGTATCCTTCAACCGTTGCAGGCACGGGTGAATAGATGGCGGAGGTAATTGAGCCTTTGCAAGTCCGGGTCACGTCAAAGTCGTTCCCGGCGCTTGGCGGGCGCGAGGAGCTGAACGTACTGAAGAATGTCTCATTCGACGTCGCACCGCGTTCGTTCGTCGTCATGACCGGGCCATCGGGCTGCGGGAAATCGACACTGCTCAACATCATTGCGGGCCTCGACAAAGATTTTGAGGGCTCGATCACGCTGGGGCACGGCAACCCAAAACTCGCGTTTATCTTTCAGGCTCCGCGGCTGTTGCCGTGGCGCACCGTCGAGGAAAACATCGCGCTCGCTTTGCCAGATGGCGATCCGCGCCATGCGCTCATCCCGGAAATGATCCAGCGCGTTGGACTGCAGGAGGCCGCAAACGCATATCCGGAGCGCATTTCACTGGGCATGCAGCGGCGGGCGGCACTGGCCCGCGGATTCATTCTTGAGCCTGACATCCTTATGATGGACGAACCGTTCGTGTCTCTGGACGACCCGACTGCTCAATCGTTGCGCGAACTCCTGATCGACCTGTGGAACCGCCGTCCGGTGACTGTACTGTTTGTTACGCATGACCGGGCCGAGGCTGTCATGCTGGGAACCCGCATCTTGCGCCTTGCGCCCGGCTCTGCGACGATCGTGCAAGACGAAGCGGTCACGTTGTCGGTTCAGGATCGCACGGATCGTGAAAAGGTTCTGGCCGAACAGCGGCGCATTTTCCGTGTGGCCTGACGCACCGCAACCACTCTAATACATGGTCCTTGTTTAATGATCACGCCGCAGTCCGCCACGCGCTTTCTCGCCAGCGTGCGCAGCGTGGATGAAGCGCGCATATGCGTGGTGGCAGGTGCGGACGTCATCGATTGTAAAGATCCAGATAGCGGTGCGCTTGGGGCGTTACCGTTGGAAGTGGTGCGCGCCATTTGCGCCGCCGTTGGCACTAGGGCGTGCGTCAGTGCAACAGTGGGCGATCTGGCGCCAGAGCCGGCAACGGTAACAGCCGCGGTGTCGGCTATGGCCGGCACCGGCGCCGGCTATGTGAAGATCGGGTTTTTTCCAGGCGGCGATGCGCATGCCACGATCCGTGAACTTGCAAAAGTAGCGGCTGGCAGGGCTGGCCTCGTAGGATTGCTTCTTGCAGACCGCGATCCCGACTTTTCACTTATTGCGACCATGTCAGCAGCGGGATTTGCCGGCGTGATGCTGGATACCGCCGACAAGAACGCTCGCGCTCTCCCTGATGTAATGCCGCGTGCTCGCCTTGAGGCGTTCATCGCCGAAGCCGCCCGCTCCAAGATGTTCGCAGGGCTCGCGGGATCGCTGCGGCTTAACCATGTAGCGTCGCTCTTGAAGCTTAAGCCAGATTTGCTGGGTTTCCGTGGGGCCTTGTGCCGCGCAGGCGACAGACGCAGCGTGCTTGATCCCGACGCCGCGCAGGCGGTACGCGATGCCATTCCAGTAGTTTTGGACGTGGCGCGCAGGCCGTATAAGGTTTTGACATGACAGATCGCCGGACAGGAATGCATTCGGGTCCCGCCATCGATGCTGCTGCTTCGAAGGCGCACAGCCGCGACTGCATCTTTGTTCATAACTACGTCATCGACTGCAACATTGGCGTCTATGCTGAAGAAAAAGGTGTGACGCAAAAAGTGCGGCTTTCAGTCGATGCGTATTTGGCGCCGCACGTGCGCAGCACTGTTGATGAAATGATCGAGGTGCCGTCCTACACCGACATCATTGATGCCATCGATCAATTGGCGGCTTCGGGCCATATCAATCTTGTCGAAACTTATGCCGAAGAAATTGCAAAGCGTCTCTTGAAGGATGCGCGTATTGGCGGTTTGCTGATCAAAATCGAAAAACTTGAGCGCGGCCCTATTCGCGGCGTTGAGATTTACCGGACGCGCCCGTTGCCAATGTAATGGGATCGACACGCGCTATGGCCGAGCAAGATGCCCGTAAGGGCGCGCAAACCCACCGCCCGCTCGTTTTGAAAATCGGCGGCAGTCTGCTCGCCACGGGTCAGGCCCGCCATGTACTACAGCGTGTTGCGCAATCTGAGCGCCGTGTCGTGATCGTGCCGGGAGGCGGGGCATTCGCCGATGCTGTCCGTGCGGCACAAGCCGAACAAGGCTTCGGCGACGCCGTGGCGCATCGGCTGGCAATTCTCGCCATGCATCAGATGGCGGCCGAATTTCAGGATATGCAACCCAGGCTGCTTCCTGCGGAGTCTGTTTCCGAAATCCAAAGTGCCTGGGAGGCGAGCGCCATTCCGGTCTGGTTGCCGTGGAGCATGGTTCAGGACGATCCGTCCATCGCGCAAGATTGGTCTTTCACGTCAGACAGTCTGGCGGCATGGCTTGCGGCCAAGCTCGTGGATGCCGAGGTTCTGTTGGTAAAGTCGTGCCGCGTGCCTACCGGCTTAGCACTCGACCGTTTGGCGGTGGCCGGTATCATCGATGCACAGTTCCCTGGCGTCATTGCGAAGTCTGGTCTCGGCTGGCACGTGCTGGGCGAGGGCGGCGAGGCAAGGTTGGCCAGCCTGTTGGCAATCGGTTAGCCACTTGAAAAATGACCATCATCACTGAACTTCAGTGTGTTCCCATGCCACCCCTCGCCAGATCCGCAAACCCATGTTAGGGGCGTTTCCTATGGCAAAAGACAAAATCAAGACACCTCGCTTCGGCTGGGCGCTGACCGGTTCCGGACACTTTTTCAAAGAAACGCTGACGCTGATGCGGCAGCTTCCTGACCTCGACGTATTTCTTTCAAGTGCGGCCGAGGAAGTGCTGAATATGTATAAGCAGGACTTGGCATTTCCCGAAGGGACTCGGATCTACAAAGACAAGACCGCAAGTTCCGCGCCTGTCGGAAACTTTTACTATGGTGTTTATCACACCCTGGTTCTCGGCCCAGCGACGTCGAACACCGTTGCCAAGTGCGTTTACGGGATCTCGGATAACCTCGCGACCAACGTCTTTGCCCAAGCCGGCAAATGCCGCGTGCCGGCGATCGTGTTTGCCTGCGATACGCAGCCAGAAATGGATACCGAGGCCCCCAAAGGGATGGTGAAAGTTTACCCTCGCCGCGTAGACCTCGAAAATACCGAGCGCCTGAAGACGTTCGACGATACAACAGTCGCTGAAACGTTTCCCGAACTTGAACGCGCCGTTGCAGCGCGGATGGCATGGCTCAAAAGCTCCTCTTTATAACCGGTCATTTGGCCGAACCGCGCCTCATGCAGACGCTGGCCGACGTGGGTCTGCCGGAAGGTTCGTGGCGCGTGCACAACATCGGCATCAAGGTGGCCGCTTTGATGACGGAGGCCATCGTGCGTAATCGCTTGAAGGGCCCGCTTGAAGCCGATCGCGTGATCTTGCCGGGCCGCGTGCGCATGGATCTCGACAGCCTCAAGGCGCATTTCGGCGTGCCGTTCGAGCGCGGTCCAGACGAGCTTGCCGATTTGCCGGTTTACTTGGGCAAGAACGGTAAGCCTCCGGATTTTTCCAGGCACGATCTGCGCATATTCGCCGAAATCATCGAAGCGCCGGCTGTCTCACTGGAAGACATGGTGGCTCGCGCTCTTCGTGACAAAGCGGCAGGAGCTGACGTTGTCGATATAGGATGTCAGCCCGACGTGCCGTTCCCGCACTTGGAAGAGGCGGTTGCAGCGCTCAAGAAGGCTGGACTTAAGGTCAGCGTTGACAGCGGAAATGTTGCCGAACTTGAACGTGCCGCGAAGGCAGGCGCCGACTATGTGCTGTCGCTCGATGAGACATCGCTCGACGCCGTGGCTGGCACGAGGTGCGTTCCTATTCTCGTGCCCAAACCACACGGCGATTTGAAATCCCTGCTGCGTGCAATTGATAAGGCGAAAGCCAAGGGCATTGCTCATATCGCCGACCCCATCCTCGATCCCATCCACTTCGGTTTTACCAAGTCGATTGAGCGCTACGCCGAGTTACGACGCTTGAGGCCGGACGTTGAAATTTTAATGGGTACGGGCAATCTTACCGAACTGACCGATGCCGACAGCCAAGGCGTGACGGCAACACTGCTCGGGATTTGTTCTGAGTTGCGGATTCAGAACGTGTTGATCGTACAGGTATCGCCACATACGCGCCGCACAGTAGAAGAGCATGATGCGGCCCGCCGCTTGATGTTCCGGGCGCGCGAAGACCAATCGCTGCCGAAAAACTATGGCGGCGGAATGCTTTCGCTGCACGAACTTCGTCCAGTTCCCATACCGGGTGCAGACATCGCAGAAAACGCCAAAGGCGTGCGCGACGCGAATTTCCGTATCGAAGTGGCAGAGGACGGCGTTCATATTTACAGCCGGGACGGTCATCACGTTGCCACCGATCCGTTCGATCTTTACCCACAACTTGGCGTCGAAGCCGATGGTTCGCATGCATTTTATCTGGGTTATGAACTCGCAAAGGCAGAGATCGCGCACGCACTCGGCAAGCGCTATGCGCAGGACAATCCGCTCGATTGGGGCGTTGCTGCCGAGAAAAAAAGTGAAGACCTCATTCGCCATGCACCCGAGGGTGCCACACTCAAAGCTGCGAAAGAGCGGCGGCGGGGTGAGTAATCTACACGGCCCCGCCCCTTGCTCTTATGCAGTGTGGGGGTCATTCTGGCGGCGGAGCAAACGGGCCCGCGGGCATGGTGTTGGAAATCGATGAAGGCGAGAACAAAGTCACCGTCAAATCTGGGTTCGGCCGACCAGACGGGGGACGCGCCTTTGGCGGCGCCGGGAGCTGTTGCGCCCAAGGCGGGCATCGCTCCGCTCGCCGACAGCGCGGCAGATAAGGATGTGGCCGCATTCATCGCCAAGATGAAAGCGCTTGCGCCCGTCGCTGGGCCTGGACGTGGGCGTTTGATCTTCGCGATGGACGCCACCATGAGCCGCCAGCCGACCTGGGACATGGCGCTTGGCTTGCAATCGGAAATGTTTGCCGCCGTCAAGGATGTCGGCGGGCTAGACGTTCAGCTTATGTTTTTCCGGGGCCTCGGCGAATGCAAGTCGTCGCGCTGGGTGTCGGATCCCGGTCAACTGGTCGATTTGATGCAGCGTGTCTCCTGCCAAGGCGGGCTCACGCAACTTGAACGCGTGATCACCGCAGCGCGCGATGAAGCGTCAAAGGGCAAGGTCAACGCATTCGTCTATATCGGCGACGCGATGGAAGAGAACATCGACGGCGTTTGTGCGCGTGCCGGAGAATTGGCGCTGCTTGGTGTCCCCGCCTTCATGTTCCAAGAAGGACACGATGCCAGCACACAAACGGCGTTCAAAGAAATCGCACGGCTGACGCGCGGTGCGCACTGCCGATTTGATGCCGGCGCGGCCAAGCAATTGAAGGCACTGCTGACCGCTGTCGCGGTATATGCAGCCGGCGGCCGGAAGGCTTTGCTAGCTCTCAGCCAAGGTGCAGCTGGGTCAGGTGCTCGCCTGCTGCTCACGCAGATGCAGCCACGCCAGACGCCCCGAGGGACATGAGGCGCTGATGTTTTTTTTCCTCCTCGGTTTGGTCACTCTCATCGCAGTGCTTTGGGGCATGAACGCATTTCAGCACGCCAATCCTGCCGTCCTAGCTGGGCGGCTGCCAATCTTTGGCGGCATCACAGCCCTTGCTTTGGGGGCGCTGTTGTTGATGCGCGGGATCGGCGGCCCGGGCTTGATGCTTGGCGGCATAGGCCTTTGGTTGTTGGGCTGGCATAGGCGCGGCATCAGGTGGCCGGGATCGCAGACGAAACCGTCTGGGCAGACGTCGCAAGTGACGACAGACCATCTCGATATGCAAATCGACCACGACAGCGGCGCCATGAACGGGCGTGTTTTGAAGGGCATGTTTCAGGGCCGCTCGATTGGCAGTTTGAAGCCCGTAGAGCTGGCCCACTTGTGGGCTGATTGCCGGTTTGTTGATCTGCAATCGGCGCGCATCGTTGAAGCCTACCTCGACCGGGTGCACCCAACGTGGCGCGAAGATATGGCGCGCGGCGAGCGCGAGATGGCAAGCGGGCCGGACGGGCGCATGTCGCAAGACGAAGCCTATGATATTCTCGGACTGAAGCCTGGGGTCAGTCCGGAAGATATCCGGCAGGCGCATCGCGACCTTATGAAAAAGATGCATCCCGACCGTGGCGGATCCACATATTTGGCTTCTAAGATCAACGAGGCAAAGGATGTCTTGCTTGGGAGTTGAGGAGAATGACTGGTCATGACTTATCCAAACTGGCTGTCTGGCTTTTTCGAGTTCTTCATCGTGATGATGTTCGCCGCCGGGTGGTGGGTGCTTGAGTGGAAAGGCCGTCAGCTCGATAAAGAGAGCGATAGGCGTGCGCGCGCGAAAGAGGGCTCGACGCCAGAGTAAGTGCCTGCTCACCTCCGCCGTGGCATCCGGAATGGCAGCATGGCT